>CANJIC010000016.1 GCA_947474205.1 Planctomycetaceae bacterium
AAGTTTCATTACCGCGCAAAGCGGTTCAAGCGCGTGGTTCGCCGGCGCCGCGGTGACATACGCCAACGGCGCAAAGATCGATGTGCTGCAAGTGCCCAATGAACTTCTGGTGGCGCATGGCGCGGTCAGCGCGCCGGTGGCATTGGCCATGGCTCGCGGCTGCGCTGCGTTGCTTAAGACGCAATGGTCCGCCAGCATCACTGGCATCGCTGGACCAAGTGGTGGTAGTGAAACAAAACCAGTGGGCGAAGTGTTCATTGGAATTTGTGGACCGCGTTTTGAAGCCGTGAAAAAATTCCACTTTCCGGGTGAACGCGCGGCTATTCGAGACCGCGCCGCCAAGACCGCGCTGGCGTTGTTACGTTTAGCGTTGCTTGGCGAGAAAGAGTTCGCCGCGCCCATTATTTGGGAGTCCCACCAATTATGTCAGCTGAGAAAACTTTGAACACCAAAGTTGAAGCCCATGAATTTGTCGCCATCGCCCTTGGCTCGAACATGGGTGACAGAATGGAATTGTTGCGACGCGCGTTGCGCGCCATTATTGACCAAGGCGTGCTGACGGATATTCGCGCCAGCAAGGTGTATGAAACAATCGCGGTGGGCGAGAGGGCGGGCGGACATTTTCTCAACGCCGTGGTCGCAGGTCGTTGCACGCTGGCGCCGCAGGATGTGCTTGCCGCGTGCATGCGCGTGGAGCAATCTCTTGGAAGAAATCGCGCGCGTGAGGGGCAAGGCGGACCGCGCACGATTGATTTGGACGTGCTGTTTTATGGTCGGCGAGAAGTCCGCGAGTCCGGCTTGATATTGCCACATCCCCGCATGTTTACGCGGGTTTTTGTGTTGCAGCCGTTGGCGGATATCGCCGGGGATTTGGTCCTGCCAACGCAAAAAGACAGCGTACACTTTCTCCTCGCATCGCTTGATCAAAGAGCGGTGGGAACATGTGTTGGAATGCTTGATTGTTAAGACGAGAGTGAATGAGTAGTGAACATTTCTTCGTGTGAAGAAATGAAGTCGATTGAAATCTTTTAATTGGAGTTCGCATGAACAAGTCGCCGTTATCCGTATTGCTTTGCATGATCTTCTGCGCAAATGTTGGCGCCGTTTCCTTGTGCTTGGCGCAAGACCCAAGCGCCGCGCCAACTGCAACGCCAACCGCAACGCCAGCAACGACTGCGCCCGCAACGGCGACACCAAGCGACGATCAAAATGACATGTCTGGCGCTCCAATGGATGGTCAGCCAATGCCTGGAGCTCCAATGGAAATTCCACCAGAATTTAAAGCGCCCGCGCCTTCAACAACATGGAGTGCCGATGAAAAGTCCGCCGCGTCGGCGGCAAAGGCGGTCGAGTCCGTGAAGGCGCTTCCCGCGAAGTACGCGTCTATTGCCGCCATCCAAGAAACCATGACTATTCGCTCGCCGCAATTTCAAGGCAAAGATCAACAAGTTCAACTGATCACAAGCAAGGACGGAGATGCCAAGGTCATGATGCCTGGCATTACGCTGACTCGTTTGAAGGATCAGGTGTATGTTGAAATGGATGGTCGACCCAAGTACGCGCAATTGAAGCAAGAGGGGACCGCGTTGAAAGCGCTGAGTGAAGTAATGGGCGGCAAATTGCCTTTGCCCACGCTCATTTTCTTAGGTGGCGATCCAACGGACGCAACCGCCGCGCTGACGCTTGGACAAAACCCCAGCATTGTTGCAAGTGGATTTCGCGCTGGCACAGATGGCAAGCCTGATCAAATTTTGTTGATTGATCCGCAAGGAACGGAAGTGGTCGCCAGTGTTGATCCAAAGACCGGCTTGGTGACCGCTATTGAAATGTCATTGACCAATCCACAGTTTCCACCAGGCATGCGCTTGCCAATGACCATCACATTTGATCGCAAGATATTTGACGCAGGTCTTCCAACCCCAATCGCATTTGATGCTGCGGGCCGAAAAATGACTTCATCGCTTGACGCGCTTGATCAACCATTTGATGTGGGCGACACAGCGCCTGAATTCTCACTGCAAACCACCGATGGTGGAACTATTTCGCTTGCGGATTTGAAAGGCAAAGTGGTCGTGTTAGATTTTTGGGCCACATGGTGCAAGCCTTGCATGATGGGACTTCCGCTGCTTGACACCTTTGCAAAGTGGGCCAAGGAAAGTGGCAAGCCAATCGCCGTGTATGCCGTGAATGTCATGGAGCGAGTGGCTCCAGGAAACAACGCGGCCGCTGAGCGCGTGAAACTAGTCAGCGAATTTTGGAAGGGCAAGGCATTTTCATTCCCGACATTGATCGACACCGATGACAAGGCTGGCAAGGATTATCAACTGACGGGAATTCCATTCACCGTGGTCATTAGTCCAGAGGGCAAAATTGCCGCGGTTCATATGGGTTTTGACGAGGGCGCCGTTGAGAATTTGAAGAAAGATGTCCAAACCGCAATGGCGACAAAAGGATGATGCGTCCTTGTGCCAGTGGCGCGGGCAGATTGTGAGAGCTTGTTTCATGAACGCGCGCGTGTGCAAGCGCACCATGCGCGCGCTGTTGCGTGTGACCGCGTGTTGCTGCATCAATTGCACATTCGGCGCGCATGCGCATGCCACGTGCGCCGCGGCGCATGTCAATTTTGTCAAGGCCCCAGTCAGCGAAGTCTTGCTTGTGGATTCCGCATTGGAGCAGTGGGGGGCGCTTGCCAAGGGGTGGTCCAATTCATCGGGCGCCGCTAATTGCAAAGTCACGGTGGCGGTGCAAGATGGCGACTTGGCGAGCGATCAAAGCGCCGCGTCAAGCGTGATTGCATGGGACGCTGGTGAAAATAAATTCGCATTGACTCAGAATTCCCTGACGGTGCTGATTGATTCTAAGCGCATGCGCGCAATGCAAGTGGGTGGTGACGCCGCTGTGGATCGCGCGGTCACCATGGATCCTGCCATTCTGTTTCGCACAGAAATTTCTGAAAGTCCATGGCCGCAACTTTCCATGGCTTTGCGAAATCAATCCGAAGTCTGGTGGAAAAATATTGATCCAGAGCTAGGTGAAGTCGCGTTGAAATCATGTGTCAAAAAAGATGACGGCACAATGATTGTCATGCTTGAGGGCAAGAACGGTTCATTGGAATTGGTTTTCAACGGACCCACTTTCACGCTTTTTGCCGCCACGCGCCGCATAGAAAGTGGTCCGCGTGTTCCCAAGAACGCCGCCATTGAATGGCGCATGACATTTGAATCCATTGATATTCCCGCTGGAATGTTGACAGTCGATGTGGGCGATCGCCGCCGTGTTGAGCGGTTGGATGATCTACGTATGGGCGTTGCGAACAAGGAACCGCCCAAGCAAGCGCGGCCATCCATGCCCGGCATTCCAGAAGTGAAGCCCGACTCTAAGCCGCAAGCGGCGCCAGAAGTGAAGCCGCAAGCGGCGCCAGAAGTCAAGCCATAACAATCTCGCGCGTCCCATGCCTGATTGCAACAAGCCATCTATCATGCATATGTTGTGAGCACGACCAATACTTCCACCGATAGTAGCTCCACCTTGGCGATTCATTTGCCCATGTTCGCCACGCTTGCTCAGTTGCGTGAAAGTGCGGCCAATGATTTGCGCATGATGAATGTGGGCGAAGTGCGATTTGAAAAACATGATCGCATGTTGTATGCCACCGACGCCAGCATGTATCAGGTGGAGCCCATTGGCGTGGTCATTCTGAATCGGCCTGAGTCCGCCGTTGACATTGTGCGCTATTGCCGCGCGCGGCGCATTCCCATGTTGCCCCGTGGTAGCGGAACAAGTTTGGCTGGGCAATGTGTGAACCACTCCATCATGATGGACATGAGCGCGCGCTGTCGCGGCATTCGCAACATCAATGTCGACCAAGGCACCGTCACGGTTGAGCCGGGCGTGACGCTGGATCAACTCAACAGCGCGTTAAGCGCGCATGGCATGATGTTTGGACCCGATGTGGCCACCAGCAGCCACGCCACGCTGGGCGGCATGATTGGCAATAATTCAGCGGGCGCACGCAGTATTTTGTATGGGCGCACAGTTGAAAATGTGTTGGCCATGAGCGTGGTCACGGCTGAGGGTGCGGTGTTGAAATTATGCAAAGGCTCATGCGAGAGCGACCCGGCGCAAAACAAAATCGCGCGCGCCTTGGCCGCGCTTGTGCTGCCGCTTGCGGATGAGATTCATAAACGCATTCCAAAAATAATGCGCCATGTTGACGGGTACAACGTTGACATTCTTTTGCAACAACTGCAAGCCAGCACGCCGGGAACATTTGACAATGTGAATTTGGCGCAACTGCTGTGCGGCTCCGAAGGAACGCTGGCAGTGATGATGGAGGCAACGCTGAAAATAGTTCCCAAGCCCGCGCGCACTGGGCTTGCCATACTTGGTTTCTCAAGCATTGAAGACGCGCTGGCGCCCTTGATGGGCATGATCAACACCAAGCCCAGCGCCGTTGAATTGATTGATGATGTGGTGCTGGAAGCCGCGCGCGACAACACTGAATATCGCCACTATGTGGACTTGATGCCGAAGCCCGTCAATGGAAAATTGGGAGCGGTCATGTATGTTGAATATCAAGGCGCGAGCGAGGCGCAGTTGAACGCCTCATTCGACGCGTTGGCCGTGGTTGTTCCTGGCGCCACCATGCAGAGATATCTCACGCCAACTTCAATTGCCTCGGCGTGGAAATTGCGCAAGGCCGGCGAGCCGCTGCTGCACAGTATTCCAGGCGATCGAAAGCCCATGACATTTGTGGAGGACACCGCGGTCGATCCAAGTCAATTGTTGCGATTTGTCAATGATTTCAAGGCCATTGTGACGCGCCACGGAACCACGGCCGCCTACTACGCGCACGCCAGCGTGGGGTGTTTGCACATTCGACCACTGGTGAAAATATCAGATGAAGCTAGTCGAGCCAATGTCACGGCCATCGCCGTTGAGGTTGCGGACTTGGTGGCCACATATGGCGGCGCTCTGTCTGGCGAACACGGCGATGGACGTTTACGCACGCCATTGCTTGATCGCGTGCTTGGAGAAAAATTGTGCGAACTGTTTCGCCAAGTGAAAAATATTTTTGATCCGATTGGCTTAATGAATCCTGGCAATCTTGTCATGACTGGTAATCCGTCGCTGATCATGAAGTCATTGCGCGTGAAGCCGCTTGATCAAGAAATATCGATTCCAAAGACAAACACCTTTTTCCGTTTTCAGAAGGAGCATGGATTTGAACACGCGGTGGAGTCATGCAACGGCGCGGGTCTGTGTCGAAAGACGCAAGCCACCGGCGTGATGTGTCCTTCATACCGAGCCACGCTGGATGAGCGCCACAGCACGCGCGGCCGTGGTAATGCGCTTCGTTTGGCGTTGTCTGGGCAATTGATGAGCGATGGTGACATCAGCAAGCCAGGCCAAGCTTGGAGTGATGCAGAAACCAAAGCCACGCTGGATTTGTGCCTGTCGTGCAAGGCCTGTCAAAGCGAGTGTCCAAGCAACGTTGATATTTCCAAAATGAAGGCGGAGTTTCAGGCGCAGGAATTTGCCGCGCGCGGAAAAATTCCGCTGCGAACCCGATTGATTGGGCGTATTCGCGGCGCAAATAGGCTTGGTTCTATGGTGTGGCCTATTGCCAACGCCTTGCTTCAATACACGCCGCTTTCCACATTCATTCGCTCCATGATGGGCTTTCATCCGGCGCGCACCGTGCCGGAATTTGGTCCCGCCACGCATCGATGGTTGGCGCGCAAAAATCGCGCGCGGCATGCGCGAGACAATAGCGCAGCTCAAACAACAAGTGGTGCGCGTGATAGCCATGAGCAAGCGCGGCCAACCGTGTTGTTGTTCGCTGATTGCTTCACCAACTTCAATGAGACGCACATTGCCCGCCACGCGGTTGAGTTGTTGGAGACCTTCGGATATCGCGTGGTCATGCCAGACGCTGGTTGTTGTGGACGCACTTTAATCAGCGTTGGAATGTTGGCCGAGGCTACGCGCACATGCGCCCGCACCGCCACAAATCTTTTGAACACATTGCAGCGGGAGAACGCGGTGGCGCTGTTGGCGTTGGAGCCATCATGCTTGAGCGCCATAAAAGATGATTGGCTGGATTTAAAAATGGCCGTCGATGCCAAGCAACTGAACGAGTTGGCGGCGCGCAGCATGTTGGTGGAGGAATTTCTTGACGCGCGTTGGAATGAGCATCCGCGCCGTCCAGAGATTGCGGCTGGACATGAAAGCGTTCTATTTCACGGCCATTGCCATCAAAAAGCGTTGTGGGGCTCGCAGTCTGGCGCGCGCGTGTTGCGGCGCATTTTTGGCGATCGATTAAGCGTGTTGGATTCTGGTTGCTGCGGCATGGCTGGATCATTTGGCTACGCCGCGCATCGCTACGACTTATCCATGGCTATTGGCGAGCAATCTTTATTTCCGGCAATTCGTGGCGCGCCCGACGCGGTCATTGTGGCGCCGGGCACAAGTTGTCGCCAGCAATTAAGGGATGCAACCGACGCGCAGCCGCTGCATCCAGTTGAACTGATCGCCAAACTTGTCACTGAGAATGGCGCAATCAACCCTACGTCGTCACATTGATTGGCCGCATCAACCCCGCGCATGAAAGTGGCCGCTCAAGCTAGTATGCGCCGCATGCCCACACCTCAAGATGAATTAGAGCAGGCCATTGAACGCGAACCGTCCAACGAGGAGTTGAAGAGCGCCACTCTTTTATTGGTGGATGACAACCTTCAAAATGTGGAGTTGATGCAGGCGTGGCTGGAATCCATGGAGTGCAAGTTGGTCACCGCGCACGATGGCGTTGAAGCCATTGAAGCCGTCGCGCGTTCCAAGCCGGATTTAATTTTGCTTGACGTCATGATGCCGCGCATGAGCGGATTTGAAGTTTGCCGCAAAATCAAGCAGGATTCCGCGCTACGCGACACGGTCATCATTATGGTGACGGCCTTGAATGAAGTGGGTGATTTTGAGCGCGCCGTTGAATGCGGCTGCGATGATTTTCTGACCAAGCCAGTCAACAAGTTGGAGCTGATCACGCGTGTGCGAAGTTTGCTTCGCGTGCGCTTGTTGAAGAGGCGCGTTGAAGCGCTGCTGAAAAATCCGCGGCTTTAAATTGCGCGCGTTACATCGCCATGGAATATTTCATGCTGCGTGCGTACTTGCGCGTTGACGCCATCACAAAAAATTGAACAGGGTTGGTGGGACGGCGGCCGTCGGGGGTCAAGCCGCAGACCGCCGCCACACAACTGCTGGGGTGTCGCCAAGCCGCGTCCAGTGGCTGTCCACTCCGCGCGGCTCAAGCGTCATGCTTAAATGGTCCAGGTATCGACGAAGCGCGTGCCAATCAAATGTAGATAAAAATGCCCGTAGCGCTGAAGGGTTGATTCGTTGAATGGATTCGATCAATTGTTCTTTGCTTTGCATTGAGTGCTCCTTGCCGAATTGGCGTGAGCCTTCATCGAACCAAGCACGGCGCGTGGCGCACATTTTTTTATTATTGATTATGTTTATTTCTTGCCACGCAACAGCTTCCACAGCATCTTGTGGCTGGCTTCGTGCGCCGCCACAAGTGGCGTGAATGGCCGATATTGGCGCATATTTGCCACATTCATGACATTCATCAAATGTGACAAGAGTTTTTAGGACAAGGGCCGAAAAGAAAGTTTGGCCGCGTTGACATCCGCATAGACCTCAAAAATCTTGTCCAAGCGCGACAGCAGAATGGCCTGCACCATCATGCTGCGAAGTCCGCACAGACGAACTTGCGCTCCATGCTTCTTTAGTTTGTTGTGAATTTGCAACAGCGCGCCCAGACCCATGCTGGACAAAATATCAAGCTTGGCGCAATCAACCACAACTTGCGTGGCGCCGCTTTCAACATGCTTGGAAACTTCTTCAATGAGTTGTTGCGCGGTACCGCGGTTCAGTCCGCCATCGGCGGCTACAACCAAAATCAAACCATCGCGTTCGGTGATGTAGGTCTGCATGATTTAGTCCCGCACAACTTTCAACGCGATCAAATCTTGAATATCAATCAAGCCGATTGGTTTTCCGTCCGTGTCCACCACTGGCAATTCGTCCACGCGCAGTTCACGAATCATGCGCACCGCGTCACGCACCAAGGAGTGCGCGGGCAAACATCGTGGATGCTTGGTCATGCATTCAGCGATTGGTTTTTCCAGCGCCGCGGCTCCATGTTGGTTGATCAACCGGCGCACATCGCCGTCGGTCAAAATGCCAGCCAATCTTCCATGCGTATCGACCACCATCAACGCGCCGGCGCGCCGACCTTCGCCGCACGAGTGCAAGGCGCTCTTCATGGTGGCAGAGATGGGGACGCATGTCAGATTTTTCCCCACTTGAAATCGCAGCGCCTCGCTGACGGGTCGCAAGCCAATTCCCAGCATTCCGCCCGGGTGAATCTTGTGAAAATCATCGGCTTGGAAATTTTTTCTACGCGCCACGGCCAAGGCCAGCGCGTCGCCCGCGGCCAACATGGTGGCGGTGGTGGCGGTGGGCGCAAGATTAAGCGGGCAAGCCTCCTCAATGTCGCCCAGTGAAATATGCACGCTTGCAATCTTGGCCAAGCTGGTGTTGTTGCTCTTTGAAATGGCAATTCGCTCAACGCCATCGGCTTTTAAAATGGCGGCGAAGTTCAGAAGCTCATCAGTTTCACCACTGTAGGAAAGCAGCAGAACAACATCGTTGCCGCGAATGCGTCCAAGGTCGCCATGCACGGCCTCGGCCGGGTGCACGAAATGGCTGGGTTGCCCAAGGCTTGCGAACGTGGCCGAAAGTTTGGTGCCAATGAGGCCGGACTTTCCCATGCCGCTCACCACCACATGTCCGTCGCTTGAAGTGATCAAATCAATTGCCTTCACAAAGTCTTGCGAATCCGGGCTGTTGGGTGAAATTCTCATGGCCAAGCGCGTGATGGCCTCGGCCTCGGAGCGAAGGACATCGGAAATAAACGCGGCCTCGTCGGTCACCTTCTTTTCGATCATCTGAAAATGATAGCGAAATGTCGCTGCGACTTTGGTACAGTTTGCGCGTGGCAAGCGTCGACGAATATCAGGTCAAACTGGCGTCATTTGAAGGTCCTCTGGATCTGCTTTTGTTTTTAATTCGTCGCGCCGAGGTGGACATTCATGACATTCCAATTGGAGCCATTACCTCGCAATATCTAGAGGTGCTCAAATCCGCGCAGGACATGGATGTTGAGCAAGCTGGTGAATTTCTAGTGCTTGCGGCCACATTGGTGGAGATGAAAAGTCGCCTGTTGTCGCCCAAGCCGGAGCATGATGATTCGCAAGTGCTTCCAGACGCAAGCGCGCATGAGGATCCACGGTGCGAATTGGTGCAGCAGTTGTTGGCGTACCAACGCTTTCGCACCGCGGCTGAAACGCTTGACTCGCTGCGCAATGAATTTTCAAATCGTTGGTCTGCTTCGGGTGTGGCGGGTGCAATTCCAGCCGACGACGGCGAAGCCACCACTGTTGAAGAAGTGCAGGACCTTGACATAGGCGATGTGCATTTGCTGGACTTGCTTGAGGCCTTCGAGCGAATCACATTGGCCGTTGATTTTTCGCGCCTAGGTGAACATCAAGTCACATTTGATGACACTCCAATTGGTTTGCATCAAGATGATTTGGTCGATCGGCTGGCGCGTTCACCTGAAAAGCGAATGCGACTTGAAGCCATCTTTGAGGGGCGCAATCGAATGGATCGAATTGGTTTGTTCTTGGCGTTGCTTGAACTTGCGCGCGAGCAGCGCATTCGTGTTCGTCAAGCGCAGGCCAGTGAGCCAATTGAATTAGAGTTGGTCGATGGCGCTGTGTCGATCACGCAATAATCAACCGCCGCCAAGGCGCTCGCGCGGAGCATCGCCAGCTTTAGGTGAAACCACCGCGCCAACAGGTTTGAGCGTGTCCAAGTATTGCGCCGTGGCTTTGACAATGCTCTCTTGTAGTTGCTTGGCTTTGCCCACGCCGCCGGCCTCAAAACCATTGCAAATCACGCTGAATGTTGCGTAATGTCCATTCACGCATTTCACCACGCCCGAGAGCGCGCACACGCCGTTGATGTAGCCAGTTTTGCAATGCACGGAAAATTTACTGCTGTCAAGATCGCGAAAGCGTTTCTTCACGGTGCCACTTTCGCCACCCACGGCAAGCGTGGCCGTGAACAGGGATCCAATTTTTTCGTCGCTGACCAAATCATTCAACCACGCGCTCAGAATGCTGGCGCTGACTCGATTCTCTTTGGAAAGTCCGGAGCCATCCACCGCGTCAAGCGATGCGAGATTCACTTTGTCGCCAATACGGTTGCGCACGCATTTCTCAACCGCATCCGAACCGTTCAGCCAAGACCCAGGCGTTCCAGTGGAAACAAAACCAATGCGCTTGAGCAAGCACTCGGCGTATAAATTCTGGCTGTCCACATTGCAGCGCGTTAGCACCGTGGCAATGGGAGTTCGAATGATGGGTCCAACCGTGTCGCCTTTGAAAACAGGTTCATCCACTTTGGCAAGTCGCACGGACTTCACGGAAATACCGCCCTTGGTCAACCGCTCCGCCAAAAGTTGAGCGAAGAAATTGGAAGGGTTCGCAAGCGCGATGCTGACGGGTTCCTCAAGCGTTTTTTTACATTCGCCATGAATGGTAAATGTGTTGGGGGCGACTTCACGTTGAATCCACAGTCCATCATCCTTGCCTTTTGTTTTTTTAGTTTGATTGATCAAACTGACAAAGTTGTTGGTGGGTCGAATCTGAAAAATCTCCGCGCCACGATCCGCTGGTTTTGCCCATAAATCAAGGCGATTCAGGTGAAATGTAATTCCGCCAACAGGCGCGCAATAGTGTTCGTTTAGTTGGTCTGCCGGCCAACCAGCGGGCACATCAACGCGGTCAAAGATGCGGTCATCAATCACCAACTCCTGGCATTCAGTCATGCCCGATGCCTTGGCGCCTTGCACCCACAGATCAAGCAACGCCTCCGGAGTCATGCCGGTGATTTGATTTCCATCTTTATCCGTGTGGATCATGCGCGACAGAAGTTCTGGATCCGCGAACGATGGATCGCCATCTCCAATCGCGATCAAGCGATCGCCTTGGCGAACAAGACGCGTCTGAAAAACAAAGTCAGACCCAAACAGGCGAAGCGCGGAGCCAGTGGTGAGCAGTTTTTCATTGCTTGCCGGCGCCATGGCCGTGTCGGAGTTGATGCGCACAAGTTCAAGGGCGTCGTCGCCGCGCACGCTGACAGCGACGGTTCCTTTTTTGGGCGACGATGTGTTCACCAATCCTTTGACCGTCGAAGCAAGATCGGCGGCGGAGGCAATGGTGGTGGCGAGCAGCGCAACGCACGCGACAAGGGCGTGGGCACAACGATTGAGATGGATTGGAAACACGATCATCTATCGACTTGTTTGCTCATGGCGCTTCAGAAAGTGTAGTCAAGAACGCAATGAATTCGCCATGGAAATGCCCGCCACAAATCCGCTGGCCCAGGCCCATTGAAAATTGAATCCGCCAATGCGACCGTCCACATCCAGGATTTCGCCAGCCAAATAAAGACCGGGACATTTGCGGCTTTGCATGCTGGACAAATCCAACTCAACCAATGGAACGCCCCCAGCGGTGACTTCGGCGTGAGTGAAGCCGCGGTCGCCGACAACCTCAACTGGCGCTGCGCACAATAGTTGAGCCAGCGCGCGGCGGCGATCGCGGTCTATTTGCTTAGCGGTTCTGTCCGTGGCAATGCCAACGCTTTCCAACAATGTTTTGGCCAGGCGCTCCGGCAACTTTTCGCGCAGGCGCGACACAATCGATTGCGCCTTGGCTTCCAGCAGCCACGCGTCGGCTTCATCAAGCGTGCAACTTGATTTGGAATTGTTCTTCAAACCATTCTTCAGGTCATGTAAAAAACAAATCTGCAGCGACGCCGCCGCGTCACGCGTTCGCTCCATCATGAGGTGGCGACTGATGTCCAGCACCGCCGGTCCTGAAAGACCAAAGTGCGTGAACAACATGGAGTCGGTGAATGAAACAATGTGCTTGCCAGTGCCCGAGACAACGCGGACTTCGGCGTTGAGCGTAAGACCACTGAGCGTGCGAACCCAATGGTGCGCGTCACAAACCAGCGGAACAAGCGAGGGAATGACATGTTGTGTCACCGTGTGCCCCAAGCTTTTTGCAAGTTCTAAACCAAGGCCATCAGAGCCTGACTTGGGCAAACTTTTGCCGCCGCTGCATAGCGCAACCGTGCGCGCGCGCAAGGCGCCCCAAGAGCCAGCGACTTCAAATCCGCCATGTGGTAGCGGAGTAATCGTTTGCACGCGCATGGGACTGCGAATATCCACGCCCGCATCATGCGCGGCTTGCAGCAGCGCGTTGAGAACAGTGTGCGCATCGTCGGTGGTTGGAAATAATTTTCCGGTTTCCTCTTGCTTCAACTCAACGCCTAGTTGATTGAAGAACTTCACGCAATCAGAAACCGTGAAGCGCGACAACACGCGGCGAATAGCGGCAGGGGTGCTGCCGGCGTAGTCCTGCTCGCGCACCGCGTGATGCGTCACATTGCAGCGGCCGCCGCCGGCCACCAGAATTTTAATTCCAATGCGCGGCGCGCCATCAAGCGCCACCACCCGCAACGCGCGGGTTGTATCGTGGCGAAGTTCTGGTGGGTCAACGTCACGCGCGTGATCAATAGTGGCTGAGGCGCTTGAATGGATAGACGCGTTGGCGCAACCAGTTCGAGCGGCGTAAATAGCGGTCATTAATCCAGCGGCGCCCGCGCCAATAACTGCAATATCCGCGTCAAATACAGGCGTTTTCGCTGGCTCGTCGCTCATCAATTGGCTTCGCCACCAGCACGCTTTGCGTCTTTGGAAATGGTTAGCGGCGTGAGCTTGGGTTTCTTCACGCTAGGGCTTGCGGTGCAACTGGGACATGATGGCGACGCGCCCTTCTTGTTTGGAAGCAGTGGTCGAAGCACCGCGTACAAACCAGCAAGTGCCACCAACGAGACAATCCAAAATTGAAATTCATTCCACGGCATTTACAATCCTCCTGTTAAAAGTATTTGTCGAACAATCCACGCCATGCCCCACGCCAATCCGCTCATCCATACAAATTGCAGAAGCGGCCATTTCCATGATTGAGTTTCCCGGCGCACCAACGCAAGGGTAGGAAGACATTGCATGGCCAGCGTGAAGAACACCAACAGCGACGCGGCGGTTGGAATGGTAAACAACAAGGTTCCATCGGCGCGGCGATTTTGCGAAAGCTTTTCAAGCAGTGATGATTCGTCGTTGGAATCAGTGGAAGAAATAATCATGAGCGTACTGACGAACACTTCGCGCGCTAGAAAACTGGTTAGCACCGCCACCGTCAGTTGGTGGTCAAATCCAAGCGGACGGAAAAGTGGCTCGGCAATGACCCCAATTTTCCCAGCCATGGAGCCAAGTTGTTGATCTCTTGCTTCCTGCAAATTGGCTTGATTTTCAAGCGATTTCACAACTTCTGGATTTACGTTTGCTTGTTGCGCCACCACGCTTGTTTCGGCGCGCATTTTCAACACTTCAACCGATGGCGCGACTTTTGGATACGCGCTGAGCCACCACATGACAACACAAATGGCCAAGATCATGGTACCCGCGTTCTTGATGAACAACACTCCGCGGTCATACATGACCCACAATGCAATTTTAATGCTGGGCTTGCGGTACGGCGGCATCTCCAACAACATTGGACGCGCCGGACCCTTGAGCAATGTGCGCCGAACAAGAAACGCGCTCAACAATCCCGCCACGGCGCCAGTGGCGTAGCAACCAACAAACGCCAAGCCCGCAAGCCACGGTCGTCCTGCGAAGAGCAACGAGATAAGCAACACATACACCGGCAAGCGCGCGGTGCAACTCATGAATGGCGCGACAAGAATCGTGGCAAGGCGGTCCTTGGCATCTGGAATAAGACGCGTGGACATAATGCCCGGCAACGCGCACGCATGGCTGGAAAGAAGTGGCACAAACGCTTGACCAGGCAAACCAAAGCGGCGCATGAATTTGTCGGCGGCGAAGGCGGCGCGCGCCAAATAGCCGGAATCTTCCAGCAATGACAGCAGGAAGAAAAGTAGGCAAATTTGCGGTAAAAACACAACAGTTCCAGCGATGCCGCCAATAATTCCGTCCACGCACAAGTCGCGCAGCGGACCCGCTGGCATGACAACTCTTACAAAGTCGCCCGCGGTGCCAAAGATAAAGTCAAGAGCGTGCATTGGAAATTGCGCCAGCCAAAAAATACTGGCGAACAGCAGGCTCATGACCACAATAAATGCGGCAAGTCCAGCGACAGGGTGCGTGAGCGCGCGGTCCACTCTTTCGCTCACGCGACTGGTTGACGACATGCGTCCGCTGGCCACTTCAGCAAGCACATCGTTAGCCCACTTCGCCAAGTCCGACTCACTCACAGTTGACGGAGGCAAATGATGAAGGCGTTCTTCGAAGGACTCCAGTGAAATTCCATGCAGTGCGGCGCGCAACGCGGAGTCGGCAAGTTCGCTCACGCCCTCGCCAGTGCGACCACTTGTGATCACAACGGCGCATCCCAAACATTCCGAAAGCGCCGCGGCGTTCACGCTGAAACCTTTTCGCCGAGCGTCATCGCTTAGCGTGACGGCAATCACGCACGGCATTTTTCTGCGCAAAGCGTGCGAGGCGAAGCGCAAGGACCTGGAAAAATTGGTGGCATCCGCGATAATCACCGCAACATCCGGCGCGACATCGCCAATGCGGCCGTCCAAACAATCGCGGCACAATTTGCTTTCAGGAACTTCCAGGCTCAATCCATAAATGCCCGGAAGGTCCATGATTTCAAGCGCGCCGTGCGTGGTGACCGCCAAGCCAACGCGGCTTTCCACGGTGGTGCCTGGAATATTCGATGTGTGCGCGCGCGAGCCACACAGTCGGTTGAACAATGTTGTCTTGCCCGTGTTGGGCTGACCTAACAACGCCGCGCGTGGCGGGCGCTCGGTGGAGTACACCCGTTCCAATTCAACATCATCAGGCTGCTGGGCAGCCATCGCAGGGTTTCACTAAAACTTTGCTGGCGACGGAGCCGCACAAGCCAACGCGCGTTCGCTCCACTTCAATAATGCATGGCGCGCCCGCCTTGCACACTTTCAATTCGCATGATTCATGAACTCCCATGGCGCGAAGCAGTCCGCGATCGGCCTCGCTCAGCGTGTTCAATGATTCGGCGTCAATCACCGCTCGTTGTCCGCGCAATAATTGTGTCAAAGGAATGCGGGCGCCATCACCTGTTCCATTCATTTGAAGTGTTGAGGAAAGAATAACCATTGACCATGTAGTGTATGAATGCTGCGAGCAAGGAGCAAGAACAAATTGGATAGCTTCAGAAAGAACGTGTGACAACTATTTCATTTAGTTGGAGCAGAGATCGCGGAACTTTTTTCAAGAAATAGACGTGGGGAAGTTATTTTAAACCTGAAGGAGATACATGGACCAATCAGCGGAGGATTATCAAAAGTATTGGGTTCAAGCATGGTCGGATCCAAATTCAACATGGGTTCAATGGTGGCGTTCAGGGTCCAAATCACATTTGAAGCCGGCAATGTCGCACCTAATTGCGGAGCATTGCTGTTGGAAATAGTCAGGGCGACGGGTCGGCCAAAATTATTTTTATTGTCAACTGATACGCATTGAAATTGAACTTCTTTATTTGAATTGGCAAGGACGTTCATTTCAGTGATTCGGCCTCGCCACACAATTTGATATTTGCTGCGATTGATCATGGCGAGCCAACTCTTGGCTTTGTCAAGATACGATTTGCGCGTCGATTCGGTGTCCTTCTCTTGCGGAAGGGGGACACGTTCTTGATTCATATCCTCGCTGAATTTTTTCTGAAAGAAATCCAAGACCGCGATTGGATTCCCCATCAAATCTGTGGTTGGATCCAGTGGAGTCGACACGCGTGGCGCCGGGGTGGTGGCCTTCAGAGACGCGCCCTCGAGTTCCTTAATGCGCTTCTGAGCCGCCGCAAGATCGTCACGCAACTTTTGATTTTCCGTCTGCACGGCCAGCAATTTTTCAGCGTCCGTCTGGACGGTCTGCATCGCGTTGGCTGTGCGAGCCGTGGAGGCGAAAAGAATTGCGCAAAGAAAAATGGCTTTCATATTCCTGATAATCCTACCCATTCGAAATAGCCATGTGTTTGTTGGCTATCCTTAATAA
>CANJIC010000017.1 GCA_947474205.1 Planctomycetaceae bacterium
CTGTTCGCTTCATTCATTATCACTGGCCATCAGTGGCTCTATGCGCAATCGTTGTGGCGCGACAACTCAACATGGCGCTATGGATTGATTGCGTTGGCGTTGCTTTCATGGGCGGCGATTGATCATTGGGCTCATCGAGCAAGCGTTCCAACGAACCGTCTATTGCGCATGGCATTTTCACCCGCGCCGTTGCTTCTGATTGCTGGCATGCTATTACCTGATGCGTTGCTCGAGAAAAGCAAACTTGGCGTTGAGACTTTACGCACACAGTCTCAGGCGATTGCCCAAGCGCACACACTTATTGTGGACGCCAACATGGCGACATGCGTGGCCTACACCACAAAGAAATTTGATATGACCATCATTGGACCAGGCGGCGAGTTGGACAATGAATTGAAGTTGCCCAATGAGCAGGCGCGCTTTATCACGCGCGAGCAAGTGCTGGCACAAATTGCGCTGGCGCAAAAAACTGGCAGCGTTGCGTTGGTGATTACGCGCGATGATTTGAAAGCGTTTCAAGCTCCTGGCGCGCCCAAGACACAAAGTGAATGTATTGACGGCGATGTTTCCGTGGCGTTGTTTGCGCAAGTGAAATAGCGCGCCGTTACGCCAACAGTTGATCCACCAGCACGGCGCACGGAGTGGATTGACGATATTCAAATCCCAGCTTGGAATAAAATGGCTTTGCCTCATCGCGCGCGTCAAGCAACAGCGCTGGAATGCCAAGACGTTTGGCCTCGCGCGCTAGAAATTGCAACATGGCGCGGCCCGCCCCGCCACCGCGCAGTGGTTTGGTCACCACCAAATCATCCACGCGCAAATGCGAGCCGCGGGACAAGCCGTGGCTGTGATGAACGCCTGCGAGTGAAATTAATTTTGCATTGGTGAATCCGCCAACCAGTCGATAGCCGTTGGTCGACGCAATGGCGCGCACCGTCTCCACAAAAGTTTCTCGATTTAATTCTTTGCGCAGTTCATGCATAAGATCAAACGCGCTTGCAATGTCTTGGTCCGATTCAAGCCAGCGAAATACATAAGAACTTGCATTGATCATGGCGCCAACTTACCAATGTTTGCGCCGTGATTCACGCGGCAACGATTGGGCGTTTGCTTGGGCGTTTACTTAGACGTTTACTTGGGCGTTTACTTAGGCGTTTACTTAGGCGTTTACTTAGGCGTTTACTTAGGCGTTTACTTAGGCGTTTGCTTAGGCGTTTACTTAGGCATCCAAGCGCGTATTTGCCCAAAAACAATTGCCAGCCATTACGGAACTTCGGACATCCACGAGGCTGGGTCCTTACCCATTTTCTCGCCTAAATCAGCGAGATTTTCCATGGTTTCCTTAATGAATATGCCTTCTTGTGGCGGGCGCCACGAATCAGGAATGGCGACAAGATGAACCTCGCATTTGCCTTCGCCGCGCAACGTGGTTAACTCCGCGTGCGCCACCAAATGGCGCAAGCCAACAATAGTGGCGGCGCGAATTCCAACTTCAACGCTGCGACCAATAATGGCCGGCCACGTTGGCTGAATGGTTTGCGGCACCGCGTTGAATTGATTATTCAGAATCACCCAGTAGCGCGTGGTGGGAATTGGCAAATCAGGATGCAAGCGCTTCCACGTCACGCCAAAAGAATATTCGCGCTTCATGCGCGCGCCGTACATGACGTTGCCCACCACGCCGCCGTCGCAATACATGCTGCCATTGATTTCGCGTGGTGGAAACGCGCCGGGAATTCCACTTGAAGCAAGAAGCATTCGATTCAGCGTTTCGTAGTCGCCGCTTTTGTTGGCGCGAATGGCCTCTTCTGAAACAGCAAACGCGCGCGGTTGCCCCATGTCTAAATCTGTCGTGTTGACGGCCAACACGCGGCCAGCTTGCGCCTCTTTAGCCATGGCCGCCACCATTTGTGGAGTGATGGCGTTGCGCAATTCGCGCTCTAAACCAGGCACTTCCGCGAATGATTCATTGGCTGGAAGAAAGTACAACAAGCCGCGGGTCTTCACCATGTCTGGTTGTGGATTTCTATAAAAGCTCACAACCTGATCAATACTTTCAGCTGTGCCCACAAAGATAAACGGCGCTATCAACGCGCCGGTGCTCACACCACTGACCACATCAAACTTAGGCATGGACATTGGTCCCGCGGGGAGCGTGTTCCAACCCTTCAGATAGCCGGCGCCAAATGCTCCCCAATCACCACCGCCAGAAACCACTAGCACATCAACCGTGACCGGAATTTTACTTTTGCCATCGGCGAAATCTTTTTGCTTGGCCGCGACATGCTCCACCAAATCAACGATCAGTTTCTTGGTGACCATTTCCACTTTGACCGCGTCCGCATCTCTACGCGCCGTCAGAGCTTCGCTTGTCTCAATGGGTCGCTGCCGCGCGCATGCGCCACACACCATAGCGGTTCCAATGAATACCAGGCACATTTGCAAAGATATTGAACTACGGATTTCCTTTAAAGATTTCATCGAGGGTAAAGATAATGTCGAACAATCGAATTGGCAAGAAGTTCACCGTTGCAAAGACTCATCGCCAAAATATGGGTTTGTGCACAGGAACTTGTGGGCAGGATCTTGCGCACATCACGCTTGTGGATTGGCGATTGAATCTGCATAGCTTACGCGGGGCGCACGAATGCCATCAAAGTCGCTCAAGAAAATCTCAATCAACTTTGGATCAAAGGCCTTGCTGAATTTAAATGGCGTGAAATGACCTAGCAAGTCGCTTGTAAATTAGCCAACACAGCAATGCGCAAATCAAAGCCACCTATCGGAATCGAACCGACAACCTCATGATTACAAATCAAGTGCTCTACCAATTGAGCTAAGGTGGCGAACAGTGAAAGCAATTGGCCAAGGCGCTCCATCGGCGAACTGACCTAGTAATTTAGTCAGGCAAGAGTACCGTGGCGGCGCAAAGCGAGCGCGACAAGGGTGACATCGGCGGGATTCACTCCGGCAAGGCGACCAGCTTGGCCCAGGGTTGTGGGCTTGTGGCGCTTGATCACCTCGGCGGCCTCGCCGCGCAGTCCACGCACTTGCATCACATCAAATTCACGGGGAATTGGCACGTTTTCGCTCTCTTTTTGACGGCGAATGTCGGTGCGTTGATGCGCCAAATAGCCCAAGTAGCGCAAATCCGTGGAGACCCGCGCGAGCAATTTCATGTCCACGCCCGCCGCGCACACGCTGGCGAGTTCTTGAAGCGTGGCTTCGGGGCGGCGCGCCCATTCGTTGGCGCGAACGCCGTTTATTTTTCCATCGTTCAGCGCCAAGCGAATCACCTCAATGGCGCGCTGACGAAGTTGGTACGCGCTCCACTGCGCGTCGCCAACCAAACCATATTCGCGACCAAGGGGCGTAAGGCGCGTGTCGGCGTTGTCGGCGCGCAAAGAAAGTCTGTGCTCAGCGCGACTGGTGAACATGCGATACGGCTCGCGCGGCATGCGCACAACCAAGTCATCAAGCAACACGCCAAGATACGCCTGGTCGCGGCCCAAACGAATTGCTTCAAGACCAAGCGCGCGGCGCGCGGCGTTCAAACCCGCGACCAAACCTTGCGCCGCGGCTTCTTCATATCCACTTGTTCCATTGATTTGCCCCGCAAGAAAAAGTCCCGGCACTAATTTTGTTTCGGCCGTGGAGTCAAGTTGATGCGGCCACACCATGTCGTACTCAACGGCGTAGCCATAGCGCAGAATTTTGGCGTGCTCGCAGCCACGCATGCCTTTGACAATTCCATCCTGCACTTCGGCGGGCAAACTTGTTGAAATGCCGTTGCAATAAATTTCGTTGGTGAACAAACATTCCGGCTCCAAGAACACGCCGTGATGATCGCGCTCGGCGAAGCGCACCACTTTGTCCTCCAGGCTTGGGCAGTAGCGCGGACCGCATTCGGCCTCCATTTCGCCTGCATACATGGGCGCCCGGTGCAAATTGGCGCGCACCAAATCGTGAATGGCGGCGCTGGTTTCGGTTTGGCGGCACTCCACTTGCGGCAACTTTGGAAACGCGCTGTCAATGGTCATGTCACTGAACATCTGCGGAACTTCATCGCCCCACTGCGGTTTCAAGTTGTCCCAGTCAAGAGTTTCTTTGGCCAAGCGCGGCGGCGTACCGGTTTTCAAGCGGCCAAGTTCAAAGCCCATTGAAATGAGCGCGGCGGAAATTCCAACCGCGCTGCCTTCGCCAACTCGCCCGCCAGCGGTTTTGGTTTCGCCGGTGTGCATCAGCGCGCGCATGAATGTGCCGGTGGTCAACACCACACTCTTGGCGGCGATGTCAATGGCGCCATGCGAAGCGGAAGAATTTTCATCCGCCACAAAAATAGGTTGCGCTTGTTGCGCTTGCGTTTCATTTGCCGCGAGCAAGGCCTGATCCAAAATAAATTTGCGCGCCCCCGCCGCAAGCGTGACACCAACGCACACTCCATCGCGTGTTTGAATTTTGTCCACGGTGCCAGCCCACACATGCACGCCGGCGCGCGCCACAATGCGCTGCACTTCGGCGGGATACGCGTGCTTGTCGCACTGGGCGCGCGGGCCCCACACCGCGGGACCTTTGGACGCGTTGAGCACGCGAAATTGAATGCCCGCGTGATCGGTGGCCTCCGCCATAACGCCGCCAAGCGCGTCAATTTCCCGCACCATTTGTCCCTTGGCCAGACCACCAATCGCTGGATTGCAACTCATGGCGCCAATGCGGGTTGGATCCATTGTGATCAAGAGCACGCGCGCGCTTGCCTGGTTGGAATTTGGATCGGCCGCGCCCAAAACGCGCGCTGCGGCGCACGCAGCTTCAACGCCAGCGTGTCCACCACCAATCACTATGACATCAAACGATTCCATTTCCCTAGCCTAGCGAAGATTCGCGCGCGGCAGAAATGTTCTTGGCAACGCAATCGGCAAGCATGGCAAGCACGACAAGCACGGCGAAAGAACACACGCCATTTTTTTACAAATGTGCGGCTGGCAAATGGCGCGACTTAAACTTGCCATGGCTGACATGCTTACACTTGCCGCATGTATCAAACTATCAAAGTTGGTCGCGCCACAAAGCCTGTCACCGTGATCTGCGTCTTCGCTGGCGACAAAGCCGTGCGCGGCTCCAAGCACGCTGGCGCAATCGAAATTGCGCTTGCTCATCCAGGCTTCCGCGCCGACAACGGTGAAGTGGTTGCGGCCGGAAAAAATACGTTGGCGCTTGGACTAGGCGATAAGAAAACATTCTCGCTAGACAGCATGCGGATTGCTGGCGCGCGTTTGGTGAAAGTGTTGGCGCGCATGAAAGTGACGGCCATTGACGTTGAACTTTTCGCTCAGGTTGACAAACGCTCCACCGCGATTGACGCGCTTGGCCAAAGCCTTGCGGAAGGAATTGCGCTGGCCGCTTGGCGCTTTGACAACTTCGACGGCAAGGCCACCAAGAAGTCCGCCAAACTTTCACAACTTGATTTGCACAGCGACGAAAAAATATTCTTGGCGGGTTTGACGCGCGGCGTCACCATTGCCGCCAGCGTGAATCAGGCGCGCGCAATGGCCGCCACACCGCCGAACATTTGCAATCCGGATTGGGTGGCGCAACAAGCCAAGAAAATCGGGCGCGCCAGTGGTTTGCGCACGCGCGTGATTGGCTTCAAAGAGGCGCAAAAACTGGGCATGGGCGGCATTGTCAACGTGGGCAAAGCCAGCGCGTCCAAGCCGTGCATGATTGTGTTGGAACATCGGCCGCGCGCAATTTCCGCGCGCGTAAAAACGGAGCACATTGTTCTGGTTGGAAAAACAATCACCTATGACACCGGCGGCTATTCGCTGAAGGTGAACAACGGCATGAAGGGAATGAAGTACGACAAGTGCGGCGGCATGGCGGTGATTGGCGCAATGCAAGCTATTGCGGCGCTGAAGTTGCCCATTCGCGTGACCGGCATTTTGCCCACGGCGGAAAATATGGTGGGCGGCGACAGCTATCGGCCCGACGACATTATCACTATGCACAATGGCGTCACGGTTGAAGTGACCAACACCGACGCCGAGGGTCGCTTGGTGCTGGCCGACGCGCTGAGTTTTGCATGCAGCGATTTGAAACCGACCGCAATTATTGATCTGGCAACTCTCACGGGCGGCGTGGTGGTTGCGCTTGGACATTTTTGCGCGGGATTGTTTTGTGAGAACGACGCGCTGCGTCGCCGCGTGAAAGACGCCGCCGTCACCACGGGTGAATCTGTGTGGCGCTTGCCGTTGTGGAAAGAGCACCGCGATTTCATGCGCGGGCAACACGCTGATTTAATCAACAGCAATCCGCAGCGCTCGGCGCATCCTATTCAGGGCGCCGCGTTCTTAAGTTTCTTTGTGGATGAATCCGTGCCGTGGTGCCACTTGGATATCGCGGGCGTGGCCAACTCAGATAGCAATCAAGACGTGTGCGCGGCGGGACCAACCGGTTGGGGCGTGCGAACATTGGTGGAGTTGCTCACGCGTTGGTCTAGCGCGCTGTAGTTGCGCAGGTTGTCGCGCATGCGCGGAGAATTTTTTACGTTGCCCACAACTTTTTAATATGCGCGTTGTTGTGACGCCAGTTGCCGCGCATGCGCGACGCAATTTTGTTTTTCACAACTTTTTAATAAGCGCGCTGTAGTTGCGCGGGTTACCGCACATGCGTGGAGAAATTGTTGCGTTGTCACAAATTTGAAATGGCGGCGAAGTCGCCGCGCGCCTGACGCTTATTTGGGCGCCGACGGATCGTGTCCGTTTTCAATCATCGTAATCTTGGCCAAGCGACGCTCATGACGGCCGCCATCAAACGCGGTGCGAAACCAAATGTCCACAATGCGTTTCATAAGCGTTTGCCCCAACAAGTCGGCGCTGAGGCACAACACATTGGCGTCGTTATGCGTGCGGCTAAGTTGAGCGCTGAGTTCATCCTGCGCCAAAGCGGCGCGAATACCCTTGATTTTGTTGGCTGCGATGCACATGCCAATGCCAGTTCCGCAAATTAAAATTCCACGGTCGGCGCTGCCATTAGCAACGGAGCTGGCCACATGCCACGCGGCGTCTGGATAGTCGCACATTTGGCCGCCGCAATCGCCCAACAAATTCACGTCGTGGCCATCGCTACGAAGTTGCGTCATCAATGTCTGCGCAACTTGATTGCCGCGATGATCAGAACCTAGAACAACTTTCATTGCGATACCTGTGTCGCGTTGGCAATGCACGCGGCGTTTGTGGCGCGTTTGACTTGCGCCGCGAATGTTGTTCCCACAATCAATTTCATTGACGCTCCATCATGTCAAAAATTCCACAAGACGCTTTGGAATCACTTTCATAAATCGCACGGAAAGTGAATCGTAAGCGGCCTGCCCTTTGCCAATCGGATCCTCAATGTCGCCCTTTGGATCAAGCAACACAATACGATCCTGACTTTCATCGTGATCCACCAAACGTTGCGCCGCCAGCAAATGGCTTTCGGTCATGACAAAGGTCACGTCGGCTTTGCGAATCATGGTGGCGGTGACACGCTTGCTATGGCCATCATGTTTGAGAGAAAGTTTTTCAAGCGAAGACCTGGTTTCACGGCTCATGGGCAAACCATCGCCCGCGGACAAGCCCGCGCTGGCCACAAAAATATCTTTTGACAAGCCCGTCATTGAACCTTGCTCAATCACATACCGCGCAATCGCCTCGGCCATTGGTGAACGGCAGGTGTTGCCTGTGCAAAGAAAGAGAGCCGTTTTCATGGGGCACGAATGGTACAGCAAGTTGGCTTGCACTCGCCATGCAAAAGTGCTGTAGCATTTCAATGCGCCCTCGTAGGGCCTTCATCCGAGACCCACCGTGGAATTCGTAACATTTGAAGAAGCGTGGAGCCTGCTTCGACGCCTTGGCGTGACCAAGGTGACGGACGCCCCGAAAGAAATGCGATTTGAATTGGCCGACTCGCCCAGCGTTGTGGTGATTGATGTCGCCGCTGATGATCACCATGAAATTAAATCTTTGCCACACGAGGTGCGCCGCGTTGCGCGTAACGCCATTGCGAATTTTGTGGAGGCCTTGGTGCACAAGATGCACTTGCAACGCACCTATGTCATTCCGGTTGGAAAGTGGCGCCAGATTTTTGAAGCCGTGAGCCACGGCATGGTCAGCAGCGCGGCGTGGCGTGGCGTGGACACATCGGCCAGCGTGGAGTTGAACACGCGCGATCCGCTGCAATTTAATGTGGCCGACGCGCACACTTTGCGCGACTTGATCAAAGTTATTTTGCGCGATGGCCGCGGAATTGAGCATGGAATTACGCTGTGCAGTGATGGCGCGCCGATTGTGATAGAGATCATGCCCGCGGGCGAAATGATCATTTTTGCGGGTCGCCCCGACTTGGCCAAACAGTGCCAAGAGTTGCTGGCGCACGCCAAAGCGGACTAACTGCGCGGGCCGATTTATTTTTTGCGTTGATGCAACACGGAGAGAGCGCCCATTTTATTTTTGCGTTGACGCGGCGCGGGCAATACGACTTTTTATTTTGCCTTGATTCGGCCCGCACAGCGCGACCATTTTATGTTTGTTGATCCGGCGCGCACAGCGCCACAAATTTATGTTCGTTGACGCGCAGCGGACATCTCGCGTGGCGCGCTTACTTCACCGAGATCAATTTCGCGCTGGTGCCGGACGTATCATTTGCGCAAGCCTCTTGCTCATCGGCGGAAAGTTGCGCGCCATCAAAATGAAAGCGCGCTCCACAACCAAGACATTGATAGGTCGCGATATTTTTCTGAATGGGTCCGGTTCGACACGCGGGACAACGATTGTTTTTCAACGCGCGGCGCGTCAAGATTCCTTCAATGCCTGTAAGTGTTTCACCAAAGAACACCACGAACGCCAAACTTAGAACACTGACAATGACCAACACTAAAGCGCCAAGGGGAAATGAAAATATGCAGATGAAGGCCAGCAAAAATGCCGCTATGTATCCAAACAGAACCACAAAGGGGTAGACCCGATTCACGGATCGCAGCATGCGCAGAATCATGCCGTAAGCGTAGATGCTGCGGGCTTGCAAGTCGAATGCCTTCACGCGGCAATCTTGGCGCGCACCGCTGCGAGTTTGTCGCGCGTGGGCAATGGCGCAAGGGCGTCAAACACATTTTTTTCTGTTGGTTACACTTCAAGTTGGGCTATTCCAGCCCGTGGACCACTTCTTATGGCTGACCAAATGAAATTAATTTGCGACCGTGCCGCCTTCGTAGATGCCGTGCAGATTGCCGCCGCCGTTGTGGCGACGCGCGGAAATGTGCCTGCCCTGCTTTGCATTAAGTTGACGGCGAAAGACAATCGTTTATACCTGCAAGCCGCCGACAAGGACATTGCGCTTGAAATTCCGGTGGCCAGCGTGGATGTGAAATCACCTGGCGAGGCGTTGGTGCCGGCCGAACGCTTGTCGCAAATCGCGCGTGAATGCGCGGGCACAACGTTGGCCTTTGAATCCAACAAATCTATTTTGTCCATCAAGGCCGATGGCATGCGCTTTAATGTCAACGGCTACGACCCGAAAGAATTTCCGGCGCCGCCGCAGTTGAATTCAAAACCTGAATGCACCGTCAGCGCCGCGACATTTCGCAAGTTGGTTGGTCGAACTATTTTCGCAACCGCGGTAGAAAATAATCGCTACGCCATTGGCGGCGTGTTGATTGAACGCGTGGGCAAGCGCCTGCGACTGGTGGGAACCGACGGCCGCCGCTTGGCGGTTGCCAAGGGCGAATGCATCTCCGCCACCGAAACCGATTCGAGCGTGATTGTGCCCACAAAGGCGCTGAATTTGCTCAATCGCTTGGCGGTTGATCCAGAGGACCCAATTGAAATTTCAAAGGCGGACGGTCGCCTTGTGTTCACCATTGGCAGCGGCGCTGACGCCGCGAAGATGGTGACCAGTTTGATTGAAGGAACCTTCCCGCCGTTTGATGATGTGATTCCCAAGGAACATGATCGCCGCGTGACATGCAATGTCGCGGCGCTGACTGCGGCCGTGCGTCGATCAAGTTTGTTGACCAGCGAACAAAGCAAAGGCGTGAAGATGAGTTTCACCGCCACGCAGTTGACGCTCTCAAGCAGTTCACCCGATGTTGGCGATTCCGAAATCACAATGCCACTTGAAGGTTTCCAAGGCGAGCCAATCGAAGTTGGTTTCAACCCTGGCTACATTGTGGACGCGCTTAAAATTATCGACGCACCAGAAGTCATCATTGAGTTGAAAGCCACCAACAAGCCTGGCGTGCTTCGCCTTGGCCAAGAGTTCACGTATGTCATTATGCCGCTGAATGTTTAATTTCCGTTTGAAGCAAAAATAAAAGAAGCCCGACCGCAAGGCCGGGCTTCTTCTTTTTTACAATGAAATCAGCAGTGAATCAGCCATTTTGCTTCTTGGCGTAATGCACGCCGCAGCCGTAGGACTTGGTCGTGTCCGGTGACACGGCCTTTCCTTCCTTCAATTGTGTCAGCGCATTAATGACATAGTTGGTCTTGCCTGGGGTAGAGCCGCGATCGGAACTGTCATCGAACGCGCCGGCGTACACCAACTTACCGGTTGAACTAATCACAAACATGGCGGGCGTGGTCTTGGCGTCGAACATCTTTCCAATGACTCCGCTGCCGTCAATCACCGCGGCGTTGGCCACCACTTTATTGTCGGCCAAGTAGGTCGCAGTTGCCTTTGGATCATTGGCGGTGTCGCCCGTGCTGTTGACCATGACAAACACAACATTGGGATCAATCACTTTGGCGTCGGCGATCATTTTGGTGACCAGACCAGCCTTGGTAATTCCAGCGCACACCGGGCAACCTGGATTGACCCATTCCATGACAACAGTCTTGCCGGAAAAGTCGCTGAATTGCATTTTCTTTCCGTTGACATCGGTCATGGTGAAATTTGGAACTTGCTCGCCAACCTTCACGCGCTTTTCTTTGGTGTCGGTGGTGTCGGCGGCCTTGTCGTGCTTCTTGTCCTTCTTGGTGTCGTCGGCCATGGCGAATGTGGCGGCGCCAAACAAAAGTGCGGAACTTGTAAGCAACGCAGTCAGACGGGAGTGCTTCATGAAGTGATTCCTTTCGGGGTTGGTGAAGAACAGAACTGAACAGAAAATATTGACTGTGCAGTATAGCCCGCTTGAATTGAAGGACTGCAAGGCGCAACGAAATAAAAAATTTAAGGTTGAGAACCTTGAATATTCAACGGAAGGTTTATGATTTCGCAACGATCGCTGTTTGATTGGCCGTACAGAAGCAACCCTGTAAATACAATTGGCTTGCCCAGCGCATTGCGTGGCTGAATTTCTATGGGAATGGTGAGCGTGAACTTTTCATTGGCCACGGTTGCAGGAAATGGTCCCGCGGACTGCAGAGATACGCCGGGCATGACCGCGGGAATAAATTGCACCGTTGGCGCAGCGGCGCTTTTTGCGGCGGCGCTAGAAGTGCTGCCAAAAATTGTAATAGTTTGATGTTTGGAATTGAACGTTGCCGTTGCACCCAAAGTTGCAAGCGAGCGACCAAGACGCGCCAAGCCCGCCGCAGGAATTTCACCTAGTGCCGCCGCAAATTCCACGCGCGCCAGGCCAACGATGCAGCGCTCTTTGCACACCATCCATGAAAGATCAAATGAACATGCTGGCGCGGCAACACCGTCGGGCCCCTGCACTGGCAGCAACCACTCCCACGAAGTGTCATAAATAAATTCCGTATCGCCTGGGGTTTTTAAAATTGAAGGCCGCGGAAAAATTGGCTCCAACAATGTCCATCCATTCACCGCTTGCAGTTGCGCCAATGGCGGCGCACCGCTGTCACCAGGATTTTGCCAATACATGTGCCAGCCATTTTCAATTTCAAATCGAACCACCGCGGCTGTTTGACCGCTGGCAAGTTTGACCCAGCCCGCCGCCGTGGCCTTCACTGGAGTCTTCTCTTGCGCGCCCGCGATTACGGAGTTGTTCGCGCCGGCGGGCTTGAAACTTGGCGCTGTTGGAATTGTTTGCGTGGCGGCGACCGCGGGTTTGAAATTGAAAAAGACTTGCCAAGCCGCGCCAAGCATGCACACGGTCAACGCTAGAAATCGAAAGCGCATGATCATTGAATGAAAGCATAGACATGTCGCGGCACGTTTCACGCAGGATTGAGGGCACGCGGCGCGGAAAAATATTTTCTCTGAGTTGCCTTGCGCGCCAAATGTGGTGACAATCAACGCATGAGAACCCTTGCCACTGTTTGCCTTGCGATTTTGGCGGCTTCCGCGTGCACCAAAAGCACCAGCGATAAAAATATCACCTACGTGACGCCTTTCAAAGCCGTCGAACTCATGAACGATCCCGGCAGCATGCTCAAGCGCGCGCCCGTCAGCGTGTGGGTTGATCCACGCAGTCCAGAAAAATACGCCGAGGGTCATATTCCGGGCGCGATTAATTTGCCTTTTCCACGCATGACTGCGGAGGCGGGTCTTGTGCTTGGCAGGTACGACCTGTTGGTGGTGTACGACACTTCATACGACGACACCATTGCTAAGGCGGCCAGCAAACGATTGATCGAGTTGGATTTCACCGATGTCTACACGCTTGAAGGCGGCTTGAAGGCGTGGACGCGTGATGGCAACGCGCTTGAGACTGGATTTCCAGCGCCGCCAAGCACGCCTGAAAAAGCGCCAGCACCGCAATAGCTACGGAGTGGCGCGCGAAATAGATTGCAATTTTATTTTCACAACGAATTGAGTTCATGGGCGCCATGATTTGCAATTGCAGTTTCACAAAAGTAAATTGATGCATGGAATGGATTGCAATTCAGTTCCACAAAAAAATTGATGCATGCAATGTACTGCAGTTGCACGACACAATGAATTGCCCTGTGGGATTTATTCCAGCGCCGCGGCGCCGGAAATAATTTCCGTGAGCTCGGTGGTAATGCGTCCCTGACGAGCGCGGTTGTAACTGCGATGCAGCGACTTTGCGATTCCAGAGGCGTTGTCCGTGGCGGCCTTCATGGCAATCATGCGCATGACATTTTCACTGACAATGGCGTCAATGACGGCTTGAAACAAACTTATTTTCACGGCGCGCGGCAGCAACTCATTCAACAATTCGCCGGCATTTGGACTGAATTCGTACAGGGCCTCGCTGCTTTTGGCGTCGCCCTTGCTTTCACTTTTGGCGGCGGTTGGAACGCGCATGGGCAGCAATTGCATGGTCTCTGGAACCTGCTTGCTGTTGCTGACAAACTTCATGTAGACCACCCGGCACGCGTCGTATTGACCGGCGAGATACTCGCTCATCAAACGCTCAGCCAGTGGCT
Source organism: Planctomycetaceae bacterium (assembly GCA_947474205.1). Next base: position 13,329 of record CANJIC010000017.1, read on the forward strand.
CCACCATTTCAAAAGTTGGTCGATCACCAAATTGGTGCTTCTGCGCGACAGGAATTTTTTGAAACTTAAAAAACGCCGTGGCTTTTTTGCCGATGGTTTCAACAACACTTTCCGCGTTGCGACTTTTGACGCCCTTCAAAGCGATGAGCGAAGTGCGCAGGACATGTCCGTTGTAGGCGCCGCACAATCCACGGTCGCTTGCGATGACAAGAATTAATTCTTTACCAGCTGGCTTTGCGGGCGCAAGACACAGCGGATGACTTTCATCACCAGCGCGCGCCGCGACCTCGGCCACCAATTCACGGATGCGCTCCATATATGGACGACTGGCTTTCGCGCGCGCAAGACTTGCGGTGAACTTCGCCGTGGCGATCATCTGCATCGTCTTGGTGATGCGTTGAATCGTTCGGACAGCGATCATTCGTTTTTTAATTTCGCGGATCTGCGCCATGGGGCAAGAAGTTTAGCGAATTTTTGGCGGCGGGCGCGCGCGGATTTGTGGCTAGGAAAGCCGCATGCCGTCAAAGCCCAGGCGCATGCCGGCGGGCAGCGTGGGGTCGAATTCGCCGTGCAAAAGATCATGGGTCATATGCACAAAAATCGTTTGTTTTGCCGCAATTTTCTTTGCGGTTGCGACGGCCTGATCGCAGGTGAAATGCGTCGGATGGGAGCGCGGGCGCAACATGTCCAGAATGAGCGTGCTGACGCCTTCTAGAAACGGCCAACTTTCATGCGGAATATGGTTCACGTCCGTGCAATAGGCGATGGGAAACAGCGGATCGGCGCGCGGGGAATCAAATCGCCAACCCAAAATTGGAAGTCGGCCGTGCATCAACGTGAACGCCGTGGCGGAAATTCCGTGCAAGTTCAGTTGCGTGCCGTGCTCCACGCGCTCTTGCGTGAGCGACGCCACGAAGGAATCGTTTTTATTTTCCTGGCGGAAAAAAATGTGGCGATAGACGCGCTCGAGTTGCTCCCACGTTTCATTGTCGGCGTACACCGGAATGGACTGGCGCATCATGGCGTTGTAGCGGCGCACTTCATCAAGGCCAAAGACATGATCGACATGTCCGTGCGTGATCAGAATGGCGTCGCAGCGATCAATGCCGGCGCGCAAACTTTGCTCGCGATGGTCGGGTGGAACATCGATCAGGATTACGCGCGGTTGGCCAGTGGCGTCGGTGAATTGCAACATGGCGCCTGTGCGCAAACGTTTATCACGCGGGTCGGTGCTTTGGCATGTGGCGCAGTAGCAACCAATCACGGGCACGCCGGAACTTGTGCCTGTTCCAAGTAGTGTGAGCGCGGCGTTGAGAGCACTCACCAGATTTCGCGCCCCGAGATGTGTGGTGAACGCACAGTCATATGGAACGCGCTCATTTTTTTTGTGAAAACAACATCATGTGGCATGACGAAAGTTTTGTGTGAAAACAAAATCATGTTGCATGCTCAAAGTTTTTTGTGAAAACAAAATCATGTTGCATGCTCAAAGTTTTTTGTGAAAACAAAATTATGTGCAAGCGTGCTCCGATGTGTGTGGCGAAAGTTTTTCGCGCAAATGCGCAACCACGGCCGCGGGATTGCTTGCGCCACACACTGCGGCGCTGACGGCCACGCCGCGGCAACCTACGGCGGTCAATTGTTCAATGTTTTGCGCAGAAATTCCACCGATCGCAAGATACGGCACGCTTGGGTAATGACGAATGAACTCGGCCACAAGCGCCACGCCGCACGGTGCGCGATCAGGTTTCAATTGCGTGGCAAAGATGGCGCCCACGCCGCACACATCGGCGCCTTCCGTTACGGCGGCCAATGCTTCGGCGGCGTTGTGCGTGCTGGCGCCAATAAGCAAATTGGTTCCGGCAAGTTTGCGCGCGGCACGGATAGATAAATCCCCAGTACCCAAGTGAACGCCGTCGGCGCCACTGGCCAGCGCAATGTCCACGCGGTCATTCACAATCACTCGCGCGTTGGCGGGGCGCGCCACTTCTATAATTTTTTCAACGCGCGCGATCAAGTCGCGATCGGACATATTTTTTTCGCGAACTTGAATCATGTCGGCGCCGCCATCAAGCGCGCTGCGCAGCACATCCATCCAAGGAAGTTTGCACAGCGACTCGGTCAGCAATACGCACACACGTGGTTGAAAGCGCGCGGACGAACCAAACGCAAGAATGGTGTCGCGTTCCAAGTCGTACATTTCGTAGCGCATGGCGGCCATCTGTTGGGCGAACGCGCCGTCAAGAATTTTTCCAACTTCCTCAAGCGTTCGCAGCGCCTCAATCACGCGCTTGCCAGCGGCCACCGCAACGGCGCGCACATCGCCGCGTTGCAATTCTTGCGGCGTGTGCGCATGTTGGCCCGCGTCCCCCGCCGCGTCGCGGTGCGCCTCTAACAATCCCGCGGGGAAAATTTCAAACGCGGCGCGCAACTGGTGGCGCAAGGCCTTGGCGCGCCGCAATAAATCCGCATGATCAAGCGCAAATCGAAGCACATCCTCCAGCGTTCGCAAGCCTTCGCGCGCACGATTGCCCGCGGCGTCAATAATTCGATGTTCACTTCGCATGGAGCAAGAGTACGCAATCCGCGGAGCAATTTCATGATGAAGTTCATGTCCAAGGCGCTCGCTCTGAACACTGAGCGAACGCAATCTAAAAACAAATATATTTTCACATATGGCGCAATGCGCCGCCGCGCCCTATTGTTGGCGACATGTCCGACGCAGCAAACCGCCGAAGCTTTTTGCGCCACTCCCTTGTTGGGCTTGGCGCGTTCACGGCGCTCTCGTCGCATTCACTTACGCAAACTCTTGTCGCGGCTAACAGCAACGCCTCGTCAACCACTCACCCACCAACTCAGAAGGAGCAACACATGCCATTCACACTTCCAAGTCTTCC
>CANJIC010000018.1 GCA_947474205.1 Planctomycetaceae bacterium
GGCACTGCACACAACTCCGATTGGAAACAGCACGCGTAGACCAAGCCGGTCAAGAAGCAGTCCGCCAGGAATTTGAAATAGTCCATACGAGATGAGAAATGAAGCGGACACAACGCCCGATTGCAGAAGCGTGAGTCCGATTTCTTTGGCGATCAACGGATGCAATGGAGCGTAAGAAGTCTGCGCTGTGAGCTGATAGAGCACGAATAGTTCAGCGAAAACAAACGCGATCACGCCAGTGCGCATGGAAATAGTTCGCGCTGGTGATGATGACATTTGCACGGGCACAGAATACGAAATGCTAATTATTTGGGTGAGTGGCGTTGTTGGGACTGTTATGCGCGTTGCAATTCCAGAGTGACGGTGTAGCGCGTAGTGGTTTGCGCGGTGCGTAAAGTGGCGCCGATCGCTTGACACATGGAGTCCGCAATAAGAAGTCCAAGTCCACTATGTAGGTTGGTCTGAAGATTCGAACCCTGGTCAGTTGTTTGATTGGTTGGCAAATCAATTGGGTCCCGCGCGCGCAATTGCGCATGACGAGAAGTATCTTGTGCGTTGTTCTTTATTGGATCGTTGGAGTTCTGCGTCTGCCCCGTGGAATTGCTCATGACCAAATGAATTCGATCATGGTCTGTGTGGCACGCCACGCGAATATCACCTCCGCCTGGCGTGTGTGTCGCGGCGTTCACGCAGAGATTTTCCAAAATCACCGCCAGCATCGCGGCGTCTGCGCGCACGTTTGTTCCGCGCGCAATTGTAAATTCAGTTCGAATGTTGCGGATATGCAGTGGTTCGATTAAGCGTTTCCAAATGGGCGTGAGCGCGCCGCCAACATCAACGCTTTCAAGCGCCACTGTTTCGCGGCCAGATTGAACTCGCGCCAGCCGCAACACGGCGTCGGTGGCGCAGCCCATGCGCAGCGTTGTTTCTAAAACGCTTTGCAGCGCTTGACGATATTCGCCGACTTGCCGTTCCTTGTGTAAAGCCAACTCTGTCACGGCGCGCAATTCCGCGATCGGCGTGCGCAATTCATGCGCGGCGCTGGCGGCAATTTTCTTTTCGCGCTCAAAGGCGCTCCACACTTGATCAAGCAACTGATTTACGCGCTGGGCAATCGGCAATAATTCTTGTGGCAAGTTTGTCTCATCAAGTCGTTGCGTGAGATTTTTTGGATTGATGGATTGAATTTTCGCCGCAAGCATTGGCAACGGCGCCAATCCGCGCGTAAGTGCGTGGCGCACAATCAACAGCGTGCCAGCAATGAGCACAAGCCCGGCGACCACAAGCGAGTTGCGCAACAACGCAAGCGCGCCGTCAATTTCGGCGCTGCTTTGCGCCACAATGAACACAAATTCTTCGTTCACATTGAATGTCGTGGCCGCATCTTGAGTTGAAGCATTCGCGGTTGCGCGCGCAAGCGCATCGGCGCGAACCAAATTCATCTCCCCATCATTTTCATCATCGGGCGAAGGCGTGTAGCGCAGCGCCAGGAACCGTCCGCTCTTGCCGCTTGGCAGCGTGGCGGTCCAACTCCAGGTCAACCATGTCGACGCACTGAGAGGAATATTCTTGAGTGTGAGTGAGGCCTGGCCAAGCGAATCTGAACGCTCTATCAATTCGCCCGCTTGGTTGTGATTGAGTTTGCAAACTTGAAAGTATTCGTTGGTGGCGCCGGCGCCATATTGCGGCATAGTTTCGTCCGCGAAATTGAGTTCAGACTTTCCATTCTGTATGACAAGCATTCCCGTAAGCGCCTGAGCGCGAATTTCCAATCCGTTGTCAAGACGGTCTAGAAGTTTTCCTTGCACAAACATGTACAACAACGCGCCCATCAGCAGCGTTAGTGGAATTAAAAAACCAATCAACATGCCATTCAAGCGCGCTTGAATTGTGGATGGACGCGGGTTCATGCCTTGGTTGGCTCTCGCAATACAATGAAATGTAAATCAATTATGCGTGGCTGAGCGGGATAAATTTTCATTTGACTGTGCGCTCCTGCAACACATATCCAACTTTTCGACGCGTGTGAATGAGCGCGGGGCACCCGGCGACCGTAAGTTTGGCGCGCAACGCGCACACAGTTGAATCAATTGCGTTGCTCCACACTTGCGAGCGGTCGTCGTACAAATGTTGCTCTAGTTCATGGCGCGCCACGGGCTTGCCCGCGCGGTGGGCTAGATATTCCAGCAACGCGAATTCGCGCGGGGTCAGTTCTATGTCGCGCCCACGCACCGATGCGGATTTATTTACTTGGTCAATCATCAACGGTCCAACATAAATCTTTGGCGTTGATTTGCCTTGGCTTCGACGAATCAGCGCTTGCACGCGCGCCAATAATTCATCTAGCGCGAATGGCTTTACCAAGTAATCATCGGCGCCGCTTTGCAAGCCTAGAACGCGGTCGTCAATCGCGTCGCGCGCTGTCAACAACAGCACGGGTGTCGCAATTTTTTTGTCGCGCAATTTTTTTAGAACGGACAAACCGTCCAACTCAGGCAGGCCAAGGTCAAGCACAACTGCGTCATAGTCGCCGGTCTGCGCGTGAATAAAACCTTGTCGCCCATCTGCCACGGCGTCCACGGCGTAGTCGGCCTCGCGCAACGCTTGCACAACGCTTTCCCGAATTTTGTCCGAGTCCTCGACGATCAGAATCCGCATGTTGTGAATTCCTATTGGCAAGGACTCGGACGTGATTCAGTCCTTGTCTTTACTTGTTCTCTTTCTTCCAGCCGCTTTTTTCGCCGCCATCTTTGCCATCATTTTCTTCGGCATTGTATTTGTCGGACTCATCTTCAATATTACCTGCTGCGTCAAACTTCACTTCGCGCTTCTTGCCATCAATGATCATGTCCATTTCAAAATATGATTTCTGCACAAGGCTGCAATCACCCATGGTGGCGTTGGGATATTCCATTTTCAGCGACGCCATAGCCGCCGCTGGCAACGTCGTTGTAGCAACTGTGGTTTCAATTTCCATCACGTCGCCCGCTGCTGAAATATCCGCGGATGATTTCACGCCAGCCTTTGTGAATTCAATTTCGTACACGGAAATGCCTTCATCTGTTTCCTTGATCACCTTGGTGACAGTGCTGGCATCGGTCAATTTGCTCAGCGCGGCTTGAACCGCGGCTGGCGCGTCGGTGAATTTGATCTCGACTTCGTTCTTTTCTTCATCACCAAAGTTGGTTGCAAATGTCAACGCGCTCATTCCGCCAGCTGCCGCAAGTAAGGCGATCGCCAAGGCGTTTGTTCTCAGAAAATGATTTTGTGTTCGATTTAAAAAGTTCTGTTTCATAGTTGTGCTCCGATATGTTGTGTTCAGAAAGCTATTGGCACGTTGCCTTAGCGATCGTAGTTGTAACACCAATGCTGCCGCCTACATGACGCTATTGTGATGCGCCAACATTGTTCCTGCAAAGACCAACCTGTCTACCATGTCAGCATGCATAATCGTTCTGAGTCATCCCCAAGTTTTGTTTCCAAATTTGTGTCGCTGTTCACCACGCCTGTTGGCCAATTTCGTTTGGCAGCCATCACTGAGGCATGGTCTTGGGCCGGATTACTTGCGGGAATGTATTTCAAATATTCCGCGGCGGCCAATCCAATTGGCGTGCAAATGATGGGGCCCATTCACGGCGGACTTTTTATTTTCTATGTCATCGCCACCATTCGCGTGGCCATGCATATGCGCTGGGGAATATGGATAACCATCATTGGAATTTTTGCGGCTTTGCCACCGTTTTGTACCTACTTTTTCGAAGTGTGGATGTTGCGTTCGCGGCGCCTAGAAGTGAAGCCGCGCTCCTGAAGACGCTGGTTGCTGGGCACACGCGCATCTTTCCAATTATGAAATTTTCCAATGCCATGCGTCGTAAAAAATTGAAATTCAATTTTTAAGTCACTCTGCATCGTAAGCCGTTAGCCTTGCGCACATGAATCGAATTGCTCTCGTAGCTGGTCCACTTTTTGGAATACTTGCCTGGCTCACTTTTGATCCATCCATAATCGGCGTGAGCGACATGAGCAGGCCTGGCGCAATCGTCACGGGTCTTCTGGCGTGGATGGCCATATGGTGGGCGACGCAGGTGGTCGATCTTGCCATCACCGGGTTATTGCCTGTGATTGTGCTGACTATTTTCAATATCGGCTCCACGCAGGAAATATTGTCGCCCTACGCCAATGATGTGATTTTTCTATTTGCCGGTGGTTGCACTATTGGATTCGCAATTGAGCGGCACGGACTTGGCCAGCGCTTCATTGCGTTTGTGTTGAGGCATGTCGGCCATTCACCCTCGCGAATTGTCGCTGGATTTCTCATCGGCACGTCGCTCTTAAGCGCGTGGGTTTCCAACATGGCTTCCGCGGCCATCATGTTGCCGTTGGCAAGCGCTGCAGTAGCCTGTTTTGCCCGTGTTTCAATTGAAAAACCAGAGCACACGCGTGCCTTTCATAATTTTGAGCGCGCAGTATTTCTAGCCGTGGCGTATGGCGCAAGCATTGGCGGAGTGATGACGCTACTTGGTAGTCCACCCAATCCCATCGCCGCTGAGTGGTTGCGCGCCAATGGAAGCAAGATGGATTTTTTAAGTTGGTCCATGATCGGCGTGCCCACCGCGCTTGTCATGATGGCGGCTACGTACATTGTTTTTAGCGTCATGTTTCCCACGAAAGGTCTGGCCTCGTCATCCATCACTCTTCCCATGAATCACGGACCCATGACGCACGCCGCGAAGATGACCATTGTGATATTTGTCGCGGCCATTATTGCGTGGATTGGTTCGCCATTCATCAAATTATGGTTGCCCGATGTGAAGTTGCGCGATGGAATGATCGCCATCACCGCCGCGTTGCTGCTGTTCATCATTCCAGAAAAGAAGGGCTCCGATGACGCGATTGTTCCATGGGCGCAAACCGCGCGCCTGCCATGGGGCATCTTCGTGTTGTTCGGCGGCGGGCTTTGTCTTGCCGACGCCATGCAGCGCACGGGAGTGTCAAACGCGGTGGCGCAATCATTCACGGGACTCTCGGTGGTGCCCGCGCCAATCCTGTTGTTCATTATTGTGATCTCGCTTATTTTTGCCAGCGAAATTGCCTCCAACACCGCGCTTGTGGCCACCGCGGTTCCAATCGTTGGCGCAATGGCGCCTGGACTTGGAATACCCACGGAACGATTGGTGGTGGCTTGCGCGCTTGCCGCAAGTTACGCATTCATGTTGCCAGTAGGCACACCGCCGAGCGCGTTGGTGTTTGCCACGGGCCGCGTGCCGCTGAAACAAATGATGCGAGTTGGATTTGTCTTGAACATGTGCGCCGCCATCATCATCACCTTGGCCTGCTCAATTCTTGCCTAAGCAATATGAAATGAATTTATGGAACTCATTTTGAATGAGTCGATGCTTCGTCACAAATTAAGACAATTCAAGAGATTTGTGACATCATTGAAGCGCCTTCCCTGCGAAAGTGTTTTGCCTGTTTCTTCCATAAAAGAAGATGACGGTCAAAGAAAGTATTCCTAAAGAAACTGTTGATTGTGCATATGAAAAATAAATTAGCACTTTACTCCAGTGAAACCCGCTCATAAAAAACTCTTTGTACAACATTAATCCCACACTTCCAAGATAACCCGTCGCATCACAGAGGTAAACAAAAAAGCCTGCGTTCGCTTTTATTTTAAACAATGCGATGGTTCTTTCAAACAAAGCAAGCTGCATGGGGATGTATGACAGGAATAATCCCATTCCTAACAACAGCATCCACCAGAATGCGGAAAGAAGCTGCAATTGAAACATCAACGTGGACAATGCCCCAAGCAAAAGTCCAAAACCTATAAGACCGGCGGTAACAAAAAATCCCTTTGTATTACTTTGAATGAGTGACAAGCTCGCTAGGGCAATTAATACAATTGCACCGGTGATAATTTCGGTTTGGGCAAATACATCTTTGTTCCAGTTGGCTTCAATTTCTTTCCATATTTCAACAGAAAAATTATCTCTAAAATCACGCATTGTGGCTAGCAATACATAGATGATTATAAATCCAAGTAGCCCCAAGCCATAATCACGAAGCACTTTTCTTTTATCTTCGTTGGTCATCGGAGTCCGAGCTGACCTTGACGCAATATCTTCTGGAGTAGGTGCGGGTATGACTGACAGCATCCAAACAAAAAATAAAAACAGAGGAAAGAAAATAAGCCCTATGACGGGGGGAAGCCAAAATTCAGAAAGAGCAGGTATCCAGTCATGTAAATAAAAATAAAATGTTTTTAGAATGCCGGATGAAATAATAAGACTGATACTTAAACCCGTTCCCAGTACTTCGGTAGATCTGCGCCCTTCTAGGTAACTAAATACAACTCCCCAAACCATTCCCAGTGGCAGGCCATTGAAAAACAGAAAAATAAAATTGTAGGGGTATGGAACCAGTCCAAAACACAATAAGGCCGCCTCTGCAATGACAATGAGTAAAATAATCAAATTCCTTCTACTGGCGGCTTTTAATTCAGATATGACTTTTATTCCAACGAATTTGGACAGCATGTATCCAAATACCTGCGTAATAATCAAAATCGCTTTGTAGTCGATTCCCCAAAGTTTATATTCGCTGTACGTTCCCGCGCTAAATGGTTTTCGAAATGCGTACATGCAGAAATAGCTTCCGAATGCAGCAACCATGCACCAGGCAATTAAAAAAAATTTGGATCGGGAAAGCAAGTGCTCTATTTTTGATCCAAGGGTCGTTGTCACTTTTTAATTTTCAAATTGAATGATTCATATGTACAACACCAATATGACTTAGAAATATTTGACAATTTTCCAGAGTAGTAAAATTTATTCTTGCAAAACTGTCATTTTGCAATCACCAATGTAAATGCATTCTCAACTACTTTTAGGCTATATGAACAGCTTGGGTTTCAAGGTTGAGCGATCTACCTCACAGACGCTTCGTCAAAAATCACCATGATCCATGATGCAAAAATCAACAGATGCACAACGCCTTGCATCATGTTCACTCGACCGCGCATAAGGTTGACAATCGACACTGCGAATGTCAGGACAAAAAGCGCAATATACGGCGGCTCAAGTCCCAGTTCGGGGCTTACACCCGTGACATAGCGCATCACAATCACCGCGGGAACGGTTAGACCAATTGTTGCCAATGCGCTTCCAAGCAGCACATTGATGGCGCGCTGCATGTCATCTTCACGCGAGGCGCGCAGCGCGGCCAGTCCCTCTGGAGCCAGCACCAATGCTGCAATAAAGATGCCGCTGAGTGGCGCGGGCAGATTCCATGTTTGAAAAAGAACCGTCACTCTTGCGCCCACACTTTCGGCCAGCATGACCACGGCGCCAAGCGAAATCACCAACAGCATGATGGTGATCGGGATTGAATGATGCACGGCATGCGCGTGTATTTTTTCCTTCTCGGTTGACTTGTGCTCAAAAAATTCACGGGAGGCGGACGTTTGCGAAATTAAAAACAAAATATAAATGACAAGACAGGTGATCCCGACATAAATCTCCATGGAGTCCGACATCCAACCGCCTTGCTCGGAATGCGTGAATGTGGGAAGAATCAGTGCGATTGTGCCCAGCGCGATGATGAATGACAAATAATTCGATGATGAACCCGGATTGAATTCTTGCGAGCGCTTGCGCAGACCTCCAAGCAGAATCGCAAGGCCAATGAGAAGATTAAAGATAAGCATGAGCACGGCGAACATGGTGTCGCGCGCCACGGAATTGTCCTCTTGCAGTGGAAGCATCATGGCGGCCACCGCGGCCACTTCAATGGTGATAGCTGACACGGTCAAGATGATCGTTCCAATTGGCTCGCCATAATGCACCGCCAACGCCTCCGCTTGCAGCATGGCGCGGAAGGCGCACGTTAAAATGCAAATTAAAATCCAGCCAGTCCAAAGCAAATTCGCGCCGCCCGTCATGGGGCCCGCTGGCGACCAATGTGAAAGAGCAAACGCGCCTGTTGCCAATCCCAGTAGCACGGGAATTTCTTGCATCCATACAGATTTTCTGGAAGGCGAGCCTGCAATGTGTGATGAAGTGTTGGACATGGAATGAATTTACGCCCAAGTCGAAATCGCTGCCACACTCTAAACTTGCCAGGCAATGAGCGAAGAAACAACACGCAATGCGGTGGTGAATTCTTCCACTGGTCCAGTTGTTGTTTCAACTTGGAATCACGGACTTTGCGCCAACGTCAAGGCGCTGGAAGTTCTTCACGACGGTGGCGACGCGCTGGATGCCGCCGAAGCCGGCGTGATGGTGACCGAACTCGATTCGCTTGAACACAGCGTTGGCTTAAGCGGCTATCCAGATCGCGACGGAGTTGTAACGTTGGATGCGGCCATCATGGATCATCAAGGGAATGCGGGTTCGGTTGCGTTTGTGCGTGGCGTGGCTCATCCAATTTCGCTGGCGCGCATGGTGATGCAGCGCACGCCGCATGTCATGTTGGTTGGCGAAGGCGCCGAGCAATTTGCGCGTGAGCAGGGAGTGAAGTTTGCGCCTGAAACTCCGCTGCATCCAGACATGTTGGCTGCATGGCAAATGTGGTTGAAAGAAAAAAAGTATGCGCCGCAGATCAACCGTGAGAATGCATCAATCCATTCCGCAGGCACGGACAGCGCACCCATGATGCGGAAAAGTCAGATCAATCAATTCGGCGCGGTTGGCAACACGCCCATTGGCGGCGAACATAATCACGACACCATTGGCATGTTGACGCTTGACGCGAAGGGGCGTCTTGCCGCGTCGTGCACCACAAGTGGCATGTCCTACAAAATGCACGGGCGCGTTGGTGATTCGCCAATTATTGGCGCCGGTCTTTTTGTCGATGGCGAAGTTGGCGCGGCGGTGTGCACAGGCGTTGGCGAAATCGCCATGCGGACTGTGGCGTCTTTTTTGGTTGTGGAAAAAATGCGCGGGGGCGCCACTGCGCAACAAGCGTGCGAAGAGGCCATTGCGCGCATGATCAAAATCACTGGTGATCCAAAGCAAGTTCAAGTTGGTTTGCTCGCGCTGTCACGTGGCGGCAAGGTTGGCGCGTTCGCTATTCAGCACGGCTTCACGTACGCGCTAGGTAACGGCGCGGGCAATCAGATGCATAAAGCGTCCCACGCGATTTAAATTTTGCGTTCTAATTTAGGCGCCACTTCGAACAACTTGAAATAGACGCCTTCATATACGCAACGCGCGTTCTCTGGCATAACAAGTTGCTCATCAGGCCTGCCGCGGCGATCGCCCTTGTTTTTCTTCAGTATCAACACGCGCGAATATTTGGTGAACGCGTCATCTGGAATTTTCCCCATGCGCACCGGCGTGTGCAAGGCGTGGCCAGCCCACCACTGAACGCCGTGCGCGGCAACAATGAGCGTGGTGCGTGGCTGGGAAATTTCGCCGCGCATGTCGAACAATTCGCGCAGTTCTGCTTGGTTTAAAACCGGTCCAGGCGTGGATGTTCCACTGATGGAATGAATGGCGCCGTAACTCACGCTGCCCGCGATCAGCCACGCGATGGCGGCGCGCCACATGTTGCGCGAGGGTGGCCACAATGCGCTGACAAAGCGGGGCGGTTGCGCCATCACAACGCGTGTCAAAATAAATGTGAAGACAATTCCAACTGGCACCGACGCCATCAGGTTGAGTCGCTGCGCATATTCAGGATTTAGCAAAGGGAAAACTAGAAAAATACTCAGCACGCTCAGACCCAGAATGCAGGCGCGATTGGCGATTGTTTCTTTGCGCCATCCAAGCGCGATAAGAATAATTCCACAGAGGCCTACGCCTAGACCAATGAATGTTCCATGCGAATTGCGGCCGCCCATTCCAGGCGGTCCGCCAATTCCAGACGGCCCGCCCATTCCTGAGCGCCCACCGCGCGGACCCATTCGAGGCGGACCATCTTCGCGTGGATCAAATCCATCATTGCGATTTCCGCGCGGACCACGATCATCTTGCGGATTCATATCGCCGCCGCGCGGACCACGATCATCTTGCGGATTCATATCGCCGCCGCGCGGACCACGATCATCTTGCGGATTCATATCGCCGCCGCGCGGACCACGATCATCTTGCGGATTCATGTCGCCGCCGCGCGGACCACGATTATTTTGCGGATTTATGTCGCCGCCGCGCGGACCACGATTATCTTGCGGATTCATGTCGCCGCTGCGCGGACCACGATTATCTTGCCGATTCACGTCGCCGCCGCGCGTACCACGATCATCTTGTGCATCTATGTCTCCGCCTCGAGCGCGGCCCGATCCACCTGGCCCACGCATTGCACCTGCGCCGCTAAAAATGTTCTGCGGCGCCGCAAGTAAATCATGCGCGCGACTTGGACTTACAACGTACAGCAGCGCCAATGACATTGCTCCAACAAGCGCAACCGCAACCGCGCTCACAAGCAGCGTTCGCTTGCTAGCGCCACCAATCATAAACCAAATCACCATGATTGCGCCCACGCCAACCACCGCGCATGCAAATGATCCGCCATGTGTGAGCGCGCTCAAACCTAATGCAACGGCCGCCACAATAAACCAGCGCGCAATGCGCGCGCGCGGCAATTTTATTTCCACGGCGGCAATTACGCGCCATAGCGCCCACCAACTCATGGCGGCCCACACCAACCCTAGCGAATTTTTTTCAAAGTCGCTCACCATGCGAATCACTGGCGCGCTTAATACCGCAAGCACTGCACCCGCAATTACAACGGGAATACCGCGGCGTGCGCCGCCGCACCACGCAAATCCAAATAAGAACACAAACAACGCAACCCATGGTTCTGTCACGCAGTCAACAACTTGCGACGCCACCAAATACGCGCTGTCGCTTTGCATTCCTGCCACAATAAAAACTTGCGCAAGCAGGCCGTCCAGCACAAAGATCAACGGCGCGTCTTGATAGAGCAGTCGCCCCTCATTGAAGAGCCACCACGCTTGCATGGGGTAATACGCGGGGTCCATGGCCGGCGGCAGTTCGCCAGCAAATTGAATCCACGCGCGCGCGGTCACCGCTGCGATAAACACCAGCACAAATCCACCGATCCACCAAAGACGTGCGGTTCGATTTGGCGCACAATACAAATCATCACTCACCGCGCCAACGGAAAGGGGTTCAACAAGATTTGGTTGCGCAATGTTGTTCATTTGTAAAAAGTCAAACCGTCAACGGCTCCACATGAAGATGTTGGGTGATTTATTTCCATTCGACAGTGCTTTCATTTCAATCATCATTTTTCACATAGTGACATGCAAATTTTATTACAATTCCACGCATGGCGACTTCAGTTTCAACATCTGCGCAAAGTTCAGACGCCAATTCCGCCGTTGTTGGCGCGCACATGCCCAACGCCAGCAATCCTTCATCCAACATAGCCACAAAAATCGCCTGGGTCTTGGCCGCGATGTTGTTCGCGTGGTTGTTGCTGTTTCCTCTGGTCGGGGGACTTGTTGTTGCCAATGACGACCTGAAATTTTTGCGCGGGGAGTTGAATGTGGGAACACTCACCCAGAACATTCAGTGGAGTTGGCTACATACAAATAGTTTCCGCCCACTTGAAAATATTGTCGCATACTTTTGCAATGAGCAAACCTTGGCGTGTTGGCCTGTTGTTCCGCTGCAACTCTGCGGCCTTGCCTTGGTTGCGGCCGCCGTCTCCGCGCTTGTGCGGCGTGTGTTGCCAAGCGCGCCAATTGCCACGCCACTCATTCTAATTTGGATTTTTCTGTCGCCCAGCACTATGACTTCGCTGTGGCAAATGGATACATGTTCGCAAACATGGGGCGCGGCCCTGGGATTGTGGTGCGGCATTCTGTGTTGGGATATTTTCATGGCGGCGCGCGCAGGGGCTTCAATATGGAAAAAAATAATCGCACTCTTTGTGCTGGCGGCGATTGGCATGAACATTAAGGAAACTTTTTTCGGCTGGAGTGCTTCGATTGGCTGCGCGTTGATGCTTGCAATTATTCTCGGCTGGAAAAATAACCATCGCGCCTCGTTGCGCGCCGCCGTCGCGCTTATCCCCATGGCGCTCATGCCGCTGCTTTACCTTGTGATTCGCTACAAATTTGGCGGTCTAGGTGGCGTGCAATCGCTGGAGGAAAATCCAGAGGCGCGCTACCAAATTGGTCTGGGAGAAAATCTTGTGACCAACATTATTACCTCCGCGTTTGGATTGTTCGCCAATGGACCGCTTCACTTATTCAACAACGACTCCGCCATGTTGCCGCTGCGCGCGCTACCTGTTCTAAGCGGTGCGGCCGCGGGCGCCATGATTCTTGCCGCGGGCGCGCTGAGATTATTGCACAAACAAAATTCCGACACCATCCAAAGCGCATTTTCATTGCGCATGGTGTTGCTTGCCGCGGCGGTGTGCATATTCAGCATCGTCGTCACCTTGCCCATTGGCGCCGTCTCGGACCTGTATGGATTTGGTCCCAACATTGGCTCAGGTCTTCTTGTTGTCACCGCCGCGTTGATGCTGTGGAATTCAATCGATGAGAATGATCGCTTCATCGCGCGAACAATCGCCGTCTGTGCAACACTGGCGCTGGTTGTGATTGGTTTGTACGGCGTTGGAAGCCGCACCTATCAATTTTCCATGACGTGGTATTACACGCGTGAACTCAATCGAATTGTCCTGACGCATCAAGCGTCGCTACCAACGCAAAAGCCTGGCGACGCGGTTGCATATATTTATTTCACGCCAAATTGCTACACCGGCCACATCTATGGGCAAATCATGATCCGCCCGTTGCAAGCGCTCAGCATTCAATGGATGCAAACTTGGCTGAATAAAGCGGACCCAAAGCATCCACTTCAAATTGTGTTGCAGCAACAATCATTTATGCGACCTGACATTGATCTTGTTGTGGATTGCAGTCAGTTTCCAAAGCGGCAAGATTGGTAGAGCTCATTTTATTTTCATCATGGCGACATGTTTCATGTCGTTGCATTGAGCAGAGTTGAACTGTGTGAACATGCGACACCAGTGCAATATGAAAACAAATTTTCAAACTGACAGTCATTCATAAATGACTGTGAGCAATTGAACGCCCAATTTATGAAGCGTGCGAAACAGCGGGTTTCTTAGCGGCTTTCTTAGCTTCTTCAACACGCACTTCGCGCCGTGGAACAATGTCCTTCACAATTCCAATAGCCTTCAGCGCGCGCACTTCCCAATAGGTCACATCAAGTTCCCACCATTTGTGTTGCACAGAGCAGCATGATGGATCGTGATGGTGATTGTTGTGCCAGCCTTCGCCTGCGGCCACTAGCGCCACCAGCCAATTGTTGCGGCTGTTCTCATCGGTGTCGTGATTCTTGTAGCCAAACAAGTGCGTCAAACTATTCACGCTCCACGTGATGTGCCACACCAAGACGGTGCGAACAAACACACCCCATACCACCATGCCCGCGGCGAAATACAGCGCGCTGTTCCAGTCCAGCCAGATGCTGCCAATGGCAAGCGGCGCGGCGAAAAACAACACGCACTGCGCGACATAAAACCACAGCGGACTGGTTGGATTTTTCTCCAGCCACATGTAGAACGGATCTTGCAAGACATCTTTGGCGTAGCGCTCGTAATTACTCCACTGATGCAACTCGCGGTTGTGCAAAAACAACCAACCCATGTGGCCCCAAAGAAAAGTGACAAGCGGAGAATGCGGATCCTCATGTTCATCGCTGTGCACGTGGTGCTTGCGATGAGTTGAAACCCAACGCGCCGGCGAATCTTCCAAGCAGCAAAGTGCAAGCACAACAAGCGTGTACTCAAACCAACGCGGCACGGCGAAACTTCGGTGCGTGAGCAGTCGGTGATAGCCCATGGTGATGGCTTGGCCAAAGACATGAATGCCCGCAATGCACACAGCGAGTGCCGTCCACGAAAATAAGCTCGGGATGACCGCAAGAAACGCGGCGGTGTGCACCACCACCAATGGAACAAAGTAACGCAGCATGACCAAAGTTGGCCTTGTTGAACTAGGTCTTAGTAGCGGGGAGTTTGATGTGAGTTGGGTGATGTGTGGTCCGATTGGTCGCGAGTTCTGTTGTATGAAAAAATGACATATCCCTGATGTGAAGATTATAGCTCGTTTCCTCGACTGAACCACTATGAATTCCGCATAATTTAAATTTGTTCTTCATACTTCGCAGCGAAATTCCTTGTTGCCAGTCCGAGTTGATGGGGGGTAGAACTTTGAAAGCTTGTTTCTCAAGCGCGATGAATAAATATGCGCTGTTGTACCCACGTGTTCGGCATCTGATAGTTTCACAATTAGTCATGAAGATCGTTCCAAGGGCTTGATTCAGAGAATGAACCAAAACACTTCAATCAATCTTGCGCTTGTAGTGACAACACACAACAGCATTCGGACAATTTCTCGCTGTTTGGAAAGCGTGCGCGGGTTGGTCAACAAAATCTACGTGGTTGATAGTGGCAGCACGGATGGCACGATTGAGTTGTGTAAACAGCACGGCGCCGAAGTGGTGCATCAACCTTGGCAGGGATTTGCCAAGCAAAAAGAATTCGCCATTTCGCTCGCCACATCCCATGAGTGGGTCTTGTTGCTGGACAGCGACGAAAGTTTGGAGCCAAGTTTGCAGCAGGGCTTGCGTCTGGCCATCAGCAATGCCGCGCCCGCCACGCGCGCCATTGAGATCAACAGAAAAATGTGGTACGTGGGCGGCTGGATCAACCATGTCGGATTTCCAGATTGGGTTGTGCGATGCGGGCGGCAAGGCGCGCTGCGAATGGTTCACAAGCCAGTGCATGAGCGCTTGGAGGCTGACGGACCAACTGTGCGCGCCGCAGGGATTTGCCGCCACGATTCTTGGGACGGAATTTGCGATGCGCTTGAGCGGGGCGCGAAATACGCCAGGCTTTCCGCGGAAGTGCGAAAGCCCAAAAAATTTCCGTTGCTCTACAGTTTCTTCAGTGTTCTGGCACTGGTCTTTAAATACGGTATTGTGCGGCGCGGATTTCTGGATGGCTGGCGCGGCACTGTGGCGATTATTTCTTATTCAATCGGAAAGTTTGCGAACACCATGGCTGCTTTTGAGCGTCATAAGAGCGAGGGGTAAGTGGAAATATCGAATAGTGGATCTAAGGTTGGTTGGTTTACTCGCCTCTTCGCCAAAATGGGTCTTGACCTGCGGCTCTTTTATATTGCGGTTCCGAGAGCGAAAGGCGATCTCATTGGTGAGCCAGCGCATCTTGTGGCAGCAATCTTTGCAATTGTTTGCGAGGCAATTTCCACCGCTTCAGCCAGTGTTGGCATAAACATACTTTTGATCGCCACGCTCCTGCGCGCGCCCGCTCTTGTTCCATCTTGGAGACAAATGTTGAGCCAAACATGGTTCAAATTGCTTTTATTGTGGATCGCCTGGATGGCAATTTCCGTCGCATGGTCGCCAGATGTGCCAAAAGGATTCAACCAATTGGGACGTTTTAAATTTTTCATATGGATCCCGATGTTGTGGCCCTTGTATAAACAATGGCGTTGGTTGTTCGCAGGTTTATTGCTTTCAACATTTGTGTTGCAATGCATACAGGTTACGGGCGCCTTTGGAGACACTTATCACGGTCAACTTTTAACAAATGGGATTCGACACCCTACGGTGGTGGGG
Source organism: Planctomycetaceae bacterium (assembly GCA_947474205.1). The sequence goes on from CANJIC010000018.1 coordinate 15,648, forward strand.
ATGTGGGATGCAATCGCGCTTAGTTGCTGGCTGTTCATGGCGGTTGCTTTGAATTGGCAAACAATGTTGTTGTGTATTCCGCTGGCGGTACTTTCAGCAGTAGGTTTTATTTGGGCGGGACAACGGGCGACTTTACTTGGAATTTTAGTGGAAATCATTATTGCAAATATTGTGTTGGTCTTTGCCGTTCGTCGTTGGTTGCGTAGAGCCGCGTTGCGTGTGGTTTTGGGGCTTGTTGTCATTGGAGGGGTGTATTTCTTTATTGGTGACCAACTCACGGCGAAGTTGAAGCGTGTTTACAACGAATCCACAAAAAATTTAATTATGGTTGAAATGAATGAC
>CANJIC010000019.1 GCA_947474205.1 Planctomycetaceae bacterium
AGTGCAATTCACCCATTCCACTGATGATGGTTTCGCCCGTTTCATCGTTGTAATTGCTACGGAATGAAGGATACTCGCGTCGGATAATGGTGAGCGAATCGCCCAACTAATTATTGTCGTCGGCGGTGTTTGGCTCGATGCTCATGGAAATCACGGGCTCCGGGAACACCATTCGCTCAAGCACAATCGGATGATCAGGGTCGCACAATGTGTCGCCCGTGAATGAATCCTTCAGACCAACCACCGCAACAATTTGACCGGTACCAGTCTCATCAAGCGCGGTGCGATTCTGCGCGTGCATTTCATACAGACGGCTGACATTTTCACGTCGACCGTTTCCTGGATTGAGCACGCGGCTGCCCTTGGCCAACTTGCCAGAATAAATGCGCAGGTAGGTCAAGTTTCCAGCGACATCGCTGACCACTTTGAACACCAGTGCGGAGAACGGCGCGTCTTCGCTATGCGGCCGAGAAAGTTTAATTGAAATATCTTTTGGATCCACGCCTTCAACTGGCGGACGTTCCGTTGGGCAGGGCAGGTAATCCACAACCGCGTCCAGAATTTTCTGCACGCCGGTGTACTTCAGCGCTGAACCGCAAATCACGGGCGCGCACTTCAGGGCAATGGTTGCCTTGCGAAGCGCGGCCTTTAATTCAGGCACGGTGATAGTGGATGGATCCGTCAAGAATTTCTCCGTGAGGGAGTCGTCAAGATCGGCGATATTTTCCACCATTTGCGTGCGCCACTTCTGCGCAGTTTCAAGGAAATCCTCGGGGATTTCGGTCTCTTTAATCTCGTTGCCTTGCTCGGCTGGATTCCAATACATGGCCTTCATGCGCATCAAATCAACGATGCCCTTGAAGGTTGCGCCGCCACCAATTGGAACTTGAATAGCGATTGCATTGGCGCCCAATCGCGCCTTCAAACTTCCAAAAGAAAAGTCAAAGTCTCCGCCAAGTTTGTCCATCTTGTTGATCAAGCACAAACGCGGAACGCCGTAGCGATCAGCTTGACGCCACACAGTTTCACTTTGCGCTTCAACGCCTTCCTTGCCGTCAAACACGGCGACCGCGCCATCAAGCACGCGCAACGAACGTTCCACTTCAATTGTGAAATCCACGTGGCCCGGCGTGTCGATTAAATTTACCTTGTACTCAACGCCCTCACATTCCCATGGGCAAGTTGTGGCGGCGCTTTGAATCGTAATGCCGCGCTTCTGTTCTTCCTCAAGGCTGTCCATGGTGGCGGTGCCTTCATGCACTTCACCCATGCGATGGATCTTGCCTGTGTAGAAAAGAATGCGCTCCGTCACGGTGGTCTTGCCAGCGTCAATGTGGGCGCAAATTCCGATGTTTCGAACCTTGTTCAGATCAATGGGCATGTGTAGCTCGTCTGCCCCAATGTCGGGGCCTGTAAAAGTGTGCGTGCGTCCAGAATTCCACTTCATCCGCATAAGACGCCTGCGGTGAAGAATCGAAGAGAGTAGGCATTTTGGGGGGTTCAGGTCAAGGGTTGAATCAATGTAAATCCTCCATTCAAGAACCTGCGCACATGCTTGTACATTCCTTGTGAATCTTGATCGCGGTGCGGCCGGCGCCGGGGCGAGCGCAAATGTTGAAAATGCCGCAATTTCCGCGGACAATCAGCCTAATTCGCTCACATCTTGCGTACCAGTCTGTCCAAATCCAAGCCCCATTTCTCTAAATGCGGACGAATCACCTCTAGAAATCGCCGGCCGTCCTCCACATATCCCGCGGTCGGGGCAATGCCTGGAAGCAGATTTGCAAAGAACGCGTTCATTCTTCGCATGCTGAGTTCACGCACATATTTCGCCGTCATGCTGGCCAGCGCAACGGGCAAATGTCGCTGCTCCGATTCCGCCTCGAAAGAAATAAACATATTTTGTTTTCCATCGATCACTTCATAGCGACTCTCGCGATCGGTCTCCTCATGAATGCGAATCATGGCCTCTGGAAACGCGCGCTGCAGCGGCTTTAAATAACGCGTGCGTCCACTTTGCCTGTCGCACGCCACACACAATTGCGCGTCGGCATATTTTTCTCGCAACTCGCACAAAATGCGCAGCAGCGCCAATTCACTCACGGCGGATTTACTTCCAGTGGCTTTGGAAAATTGGTTCAACTCCTCCGGCTCAATAATGGTGCAGCGATTCCACACCAGCCGCGCGCCAGAACTTTCAAAGGCAAGACGTATTCGATTTGCCGCGATGCGCAACTCGTCGCCGGTGGTCGCAACTGGAAGAAGCGTGGTTGGCAATTCCTTGTGCCACGGCAACGCGTCGGCGGGGCCGCATCCCAGCGACTTTAAAAAATCGCTTTCTTTCAGCGGAAATAGATCAATTTCTGGTGCACGCGTGTGGCGCGTCATGGCGTCAAGCGTGCTCAACACGCCGCGCTCCAAATTGCGAAGCGGGTGCGATTTGGCTTCCTTGGAACCCTTGAGCGTTTTGGAATCATCAATCGCAACGCGGTCTTTGCGGTCGGTGGGGCGCTTGCACACCGCGCTTGAAAGCGGCTTCCATAAATCCGGCCACAGACCAAGCGTCTCATCAGTGCTCCACACGGTGCACGCCACAGTCATCGGGCCAAGCAGTGGTCCGTAGCCAGCCTCGTCAATGCCCGCGTATATGCGCATACTTTCAAGCCTACATCAAGCGGGCGCGGCGCTTTATTTTTCGCCGCGCATCACTTGCACAATGTCGAGTACATTCTCCCGCAACAGGAGCAACACCATGGCAACAAGCAGCAAGACATCGGACATTTTAGGCGCGGAAGCCGCCGCACTTTTTTCACACAAGGCGAAAGTGGACAAGAAACTTTTGCATCTGCCTGGTCCAGATTTTATCGATCGCATTTGGATGGGTTCCGATCGTAATCCGCAAGTGCTGCGCAATCTGCAATCGTTCTATGACCATGGCCGTCTTGCGGGCACGGGCTATATGAGCATTCTTCCAGTTGATCAGGGCATTGAGCATTCGGCGGGAGCAAGTTTCGCCAAGAATCCGCTTTACTTTGACGGCGAAAATATCGTCAAGTTGGCCATGGAGGGCGGTTGCAACGGCGTCGCCACCACCTTTGGCGTGCTGGGTTCGGTCAGCCGCAAGTACGCGCACAAAATTCCTTTCCTTGTGAAATTAAATCACAACGAGTTGCTGACATTTCCAAATCAGTTCAAGCAAATCATGTTTGGCTCGGTGAAAGAAGCGTGGAACTTGGGCGCCGCAGCGGTGGGCGCCACAATTTATTTTGGCTCGGAAGATTCCGATCGTCAAATCATTGAAGTGGCCAACGCATTTTATGAGGCGCATCAACTTGGCATGTGCACGTTCTTGTGGTGCTACTTGCGTAATCCCGCGTTCAAGAAAGATGGAAAAGATTTCCATGTCAGCGCCGACCTTACGGGTCAGGCCAATCATTTGGGCGTCACCATTGAAGCCGACATTATCAAGCAAAAACAAGCGGAATTGAACGGCGGCTACGAGGCACTGAACATGGGCAACTCCAGTTACGGCAAATTTGATCCGCGCATTTACACCGATCTCTGCACCGATCATCCGATTGATCTCACGCGCTACCAAGTGCTCAATTGCTACGGCGGTCGATCTGGCTTGATCAATTCCGGCGGCGCTTCTGGCAGCGATGATTTGTTGCAGGCCGTTCGCACCGCGGTCATTAACAAGCGCGCCGGTGGAACGGGTTTAATCACTGGTCGCAAGGCGTTTCAAAAACCCATGACGGACGGGGTGAAATTGCTCAACGCAGTTCAAGATGTGTTCTTGGACAAAGAAATCACCATCGCGTGAGATTGCAGCCATTAGTCGCGGGTTTGATGACCATGGTGATCGTGTGTGGTTGCAAATCCACGGCGGCTTTAGAGCCGACCAACAGCACACTTCAGTTGCAGTGGCACTTGGCAAGTGAAAAACATTTACCTGGCTTTGTGGACATGACTGAACTTGAAATCGTCAAAGGCGGGGGAAAATTGTGGGTTGCGCCCAATCCCATACTTCGACTTTCCGATATTTCAAACGCGGCTCGCTCCAATTCAGGCGACAAATTTCTCTATCTCACTGTCAAAGTTTCTTCGCGCAGTGGGTTACAAAGTGACACCGGTTCCCATCTGCATGATTTATTGGCGGTCATGTTCAAAGGCAAGATTGTCTATGTCGCCATATTGCAATCACCGTTGTCGCGGCAAGTGATTGTGCGCATTGGAGATGACGGAATCAGCGATGCTCAAGCCAATGAAATTCTCCAAGCCGTGCGCGATGGCGGCGGCGGAAAATAATTTATCCCGCGGTCACGCGCTGTATATCCGCCTGGCGCGTTGGTTTCACCGGTCGCGCGGCCTCCATGGAGCGGCGAATATCCTCGGCGCCACGCACGTCTTCTCCAAAGCGCACAAGGCGCAGCGAATTGGCGATGACAAAAATGTACGCGCCCGCTTGGTAAAACGGGGTGATCCAAATCTGAATTCGACCGGTCGCCGCTAGCGCAAGTCCAATGATCGCCAGTAGCAACGCCGCCGCGATATTCAGCGCGATAATTCCGCGCGCACGCCGCGCCAATTCCAGCAAAAATGGAATGTGGCGCAGATCGTCGTTCATCAACGCCACGCCCGCGGAGTTGGTGGCAATGTCGCTGCCCGAAAGGCCCATGGCCACGCCCACATCCGCGCTGGCAAGAATTGGACCGTCGTTAATTCCGTCGCCCACCACCAAGGTGCGGTGGCCGCGGCGTATTAAATATTTCAATTCCTCGTGCTTCTCCTCGGGCAAACATTCCGCCTCAATGGAGTCCACGCCAACGGCTTGGCCCACGCGCGTCGCCACTTCAAGACGGTCGCCCGTGAAGATGCACACTTTGCGCACGCCCAGTTCGCGCAATCGCGAAACAACTTCACTAGCATTTTGGCGCAACTTATCTTCAAGACCAACAGCGCCCAAGTAGCGTCCGCCCAACATCACATGCACGCTGCTCATGCCCTCGATTTTTTTGCTGGCTTGATCAACCGCCGCCACAATGCTGGCGTCTGTTTCCAAAAGCCACTGAGCGCGACCAGCAAGCACTTGTCCGTCATTGGTTTGCGCGCTCACTCCGCGGCCGTGCAACTCCTTGTAGTCACGAATGGCGCGCGGCAAAATACGGGCTTTTGCCGCGGTTTCCAGAATACTTCGCGCCAACGGATGGTTGCTGCTTTGCTCGGCGTCGGTGGCGGCTTGCAACAGAAGCGCAGGGTCCACGCCATCTGCTGGCGCCAATCGACCCACGCTAAATTTTCCTGTGGTCAGCGTTCCAGTTTTATCCATGATCACCGTGTCAATGTTGGACGCGCTCTCAAGCACGCGCGTTGTCTTGATCATAATTCCCAAACGCGCCGCGGCCGCGAACGCCGCCACCATTGCAGTTGGATACGCAATCAACAACGCGCCAGGACACGTCACCACAAGCACGGTCACCGCGCGCTCAGCGGCTTGATCGCGCACCGCTGCAATTTCGCTTTTGCTAGTGAAGAACCACACAAGGGCCGCCACCATCAACACAACTGGAACGTAATACGTGGCCAGGCGCTCGATCAATTCTTGCTTGTGTCCCTTGGCATTTTCCGCCTCGCGAATCAGCGACTCCACTTTTCCAATCGTACTTTCACCGGCGACCGCCGTCACTTCAATGTCCAACTGGCCCGTCAAGTTGGTGGTTCCGGCGTACACCGCGGTGCCTTCGCTGGCCTCAATAGGAATAGCTTCACCCGTCAAACTGGCTTGATTCACGCTGCTTTGACCCGCAATCACGCGCCCGTCCACGGGAAGATTTTCACCGGGACGCACGCGCACTTTTTGCCCCACACGAATTTGGTCCAGCGTGGTTTCTTTTTCGCTTCCATCATTTTGAATCAAGCGCGCAATGTCGGGGGTCAACTCAACAAGATCGCGAATGGCGCGTTGCGCGCCCCACGCGGTGCGGCTTAAAATAAGTTCGCTCAGCCACAAGAAGAACGCCAAGAAGCCCGCGGCTAAATATAAATTATTCGCAAGCGCCGCCAACACGGCCAAGCTTGCCAGCGAGTCGCCACTGGGTCGACCCATTTTCATTTCCTTCAACGCCCCAAAGGCCAACGGCGCCACCAACATCAACGCGCCAATCGCCGCGGGAATTTGCGCCACTTGCGGTTGCAATCCCAGCAAACTTCCAATCCAACTTGTCAGAAGCAATGTTCCGCCAGCGAGGGCTATAAAAAGTCTGCGTTCAAGTCGCTCGCCGCCCTGCGAAAGGTCGCGGCGCGAGGAAGTGTTTGCAATCGTGTCGGATGGGGGCATCTGAAATGTCTCGTTTCGTTTGGTTCGTGAATCAAAAAGCACGCACTTCTTGATCCAAGTCAAAGCCTAGCAGGGGGCAAGCGTGAGGCAAGCGTATTGTTCACATACAAGATGCGCGCAATGTACTAAGTGAAAGCACACAATCAGTGTGGGTTTACATGTCACCGCAGCGATTCGCACGGCGCCAGCAGGAAGTTCGTCTGTGTCATCTAATTTTTGGTGAGTTACCCGCATCAAAGTCCGCGCACTTATCCAATCCGTTCCGCTTTGGCGGAGCGGCCCATCAAGTCGCGCACGGCTTGCGCGGGCGAATGATTTTCAAATAGAACGCTGTGAACAGCCTCGGCAATGGGCATTTCAATTCCATGTTTGTGCGCTAAAGCCCGCACGCTCTTGCAAGTTTCCACGCCTTCCACCACGCCATTGGTCGCGGCCAACGCGTCAGGCAACGACATTCCGCGCCCAATTTTTTCACCGAGCGTTCTATTGCGACCTTCGGGGCTGAAACACGTGGTGGCCAAATCGCCAACACCAGCGATGCCAAAAAAAGTTTCTTGTTTGGCGCCCATGGCCAAACCCAGTCGCACAATTTCAGCCACTCCGCGCGCAAGCAGCGCGCTTTTGGCGTTGAAGCCCATTTCCAATCCATCCAATATTCCCGCGGCCAGCGCCACAACATTTTTCGCCGCGCCGGCAATTTCAACGCCAATCGGATCGCGGCTGGTGTAGATGCGCAGCCATGGCCTGGAAAAAATCTCTTGCACCAACGCCGCGAAGGGCTCGTGATCACTTGCGCACAGCAACGTGGCGGGAAGTTGCCGCGCCAATTCACTGGCGATGGTTGGACCACTCAACACGGCCAACGGGCGCGTGCCTGTCACGGATCGAAGCACATCAAGCGGCGGACACAGCGATGAAACTTCCACGCCTTTGGTCACGGTGACAATGCCCGCGTCTTTGTTCAGTGTTGGCGCAATGCGCTGCCATGAAGCGCGCGCGAATTGCGCGGGAATTGCGCTGACAGCCAACGTTGCTCCGGTGAAAATATCCTCCATGTTGGCGCTCACACGCACCGGCGCCGGCAGTTGAAAGTTGGCAAGGCGCGGGCTGATTCGAGTGTGCGCCAATAGTTTCGCGTCCTCTGGAAATGGACTCCACAGTCGTGCTTCATGTCCAGCTTGCACAACAATCGCGGCCAAAACCAGCGCCATTTGTCCATCACCAGCGATCGCAATTGTGTGTTGCATTCTCATTCCTCTTCAAATCTACCTTCAACCAATGTGCGCAACGCCACAATCGCCTCGGCGGCATCCACGCCGTCGGCCTCAATTTCAATTTCCGTTCCTTGCGTGCAGGCCAGCATCAACATTTGCATGACACTTTTTCCATCCACGCGTTCTTGGTTATCTATTCGATGCACTTTGATTGCACAACGAAACGTCCCCGCCATGGAGGCGAATGCCATTGCAGGGCGTGCATGAAGCCCCAGTCGGTTCAATATCAACACGCGCGACGATTTCAAGTCTTTAGCGTACCAATGGATTGGCGTCGGCTTCTTCAAGCAGCGTGATGACATCGGCCACAGTTTTGGCTTGGCGCAGAAATTTTCGAAACTGCTCCTGGCTGAGAATGGAAAATAAACCTTCCATAGCCGCCAAATGCAGTTCCGGTTTGTCCTCTGGGCTCAACAATAAAAAGATCGCATGCACGGGTTGGCGATCAAGCGCGTTGAAATCCAGGCCCGCGGGATGCAGTCCAATGGCGGCGACGCATTTTTTCACTTCCAATGTTTTGACATGCGGCACCGAAACACCGTGACCAAATCCTGTCGAGCCTTTTTTCTCGCGCTTAATCACGGCCTTGAGAAAGTCATCGCGGTGCGCGGGTTTGAATGCTCCGCCTTTCATCAACGCGTCAAGAAGTTCGCCTATGCACTCGTCGCGCTTGGGGGATTTCATTCCCGTCACAATTGCTTTTTCAAGGACCAATTGGCGAAGTTTCATGCGAACGACCTATTTCCTTTCAGGCACGTTGTGTTCTTGGCGGAATGCTCAAGAATATTTTTGAGAAAAAAGTATCTAGAAGGATGGATCGTCATAATTCTGTTTTGAGCAGCACAAATTTAGGCTGATTTATCAATCTCTGGGTGCTTGCGATTGCGCAACCGATCTTTATGGTCGGTTAATTGGCGCACTCCTCGGTCCAGCACCAAATCCACGCATGCGTACAAATCATCGTGCGTGCTGTTGGCAATAAAGTCCTCGTGGTGCTCAACATCGGTGATCAATTCAACATGAAAGCCGTGGTGCGGCTGCTTCTCAATCACAAAATTAATTTGCAACACCTTGTCAAAGTGGCGCTCCAAACGCGTGACTTTGCTGCGAATGTATTGCTCAATGGCGGGGGTCAAATCCAAATGCTTGGCGCTAATGTTCACGATCATGGTGATTCCTTTCGTGTGAATCGAAACGTGTGCATTTCAACCGTAGGTTCTGAATGCCAAATTCACAAGACATATTTCAGAAAGTTATTTCATTTTTTGATTTGAGTTCGATTCAACAGTCAAATTTGGGCGAGTTCCACCGTGACGCATCCAATGGGCAACGTGCGCGACCGCCTCGGGTAACGCCAGGCGCTCTTCTTCAAAGACACGCGCGGCAAGTTGCGCGGCGCTCATGCCCGCATCAATCGCGCAGTGGCGTTGCGCAATGACAGAGCCTGTGTCAAAGTGTTCGTCGGCCCAGTGCACCGTGCAGCCACTCTTCGTTTCGCCCGCGGCAAGAACCGCGTTGTGCACATGCTCGCCCCACATTCCGCGGCCGCCAAATTTTGGCAGCAACGACGGATGAATATTGATGCAGCGATTTTCCCAGCGCGCCACGCGGAACAATCTCAGATAGCCCGCAAGCACAATCAACTCCGCGCCAGATTTTTCCAGCGCTGCATCTAGACGATCATCAAGCGTTTCGCTTGGAAGCGCCGCAACTTCACATGTTTCAAGTCCAAGCGCGGCGGCCGCGGCAATGCCCGCCACATTGGCGCGCGTGCACGCCACCAACACAACGCGCGCGGGAATGTGCGCGCTGATTATTTTTTCGTGCAAGTTCACAACGCTGCGTCCGCCGCCAGAAATCAAGCACGCCACGCGCACGGGATTGCGCATGTCAACGCTGTTCATGTGTGCAAGTGGTCCGAAATGTCAGGCTTTGTGCGGAAATCAACGCTGTGCCCGTCCTTGTCCACCGCCACCATCTTCACGGTGGCGTGCGTCACCATCACTTTTTCTCCGCCGCGATAGCGTTCCGCCTCCACGTCCACGGACACCGTCACGCTACTGCGGCCAGTGGCCGCGGTCTTTGTGAACACGGTCAGCACATCACCGGTGAACACCGGCGCCTTGAATTCAACGCGGTCAAAAAGAATCGTGACCCAGCGATGCAGTCCATGCTTGCGCGCCTCCAAGTACGCCGCTTCGTCGATCAGACTTAATATTTTTCCGCCAAAGATGGTGCCTTGGTGGTTGGCATCCTCCGGGTGCGTCACATGTCGCAGCGTGAGCGCTTGATCGCTTGGATTCATAGATGTCAGTGTATCTGCGTCACTACAAAGTTTTTGTCGAAGCGCGCTTGGCACTTTTTTTCACAAGAACTTTGGCGCTTGGTTTCTTTTGATTTTGTACGTGGGTTTGTCCCAACATGCGCTTTAAGTACAAACCCGTGGCGCTTGCGGCATTTTGCGCCACTTTCTCTGGTGTTCCCGTGGCAAGAATTTCGCCGCCGCGCTCGCCGCCTTCGGGGCCCAAATCAATGATCCAATCGGCGCATTTGATCACATCCAGATTGTGCTCGATCACAATCAACGTGTGCCCGGCGTCGGCCAAGCGGTTCAATACCTCAAGCAATTTGCGCACATCGTCAAAGTGCAATCCAGTGGTGGGTTCATCCAGCACATACAGCGCGCAACCAGTTGAGCGATTTCCAAGCTCAGTCGCCAATTTAATGCGCTGGGCCTCGCCACCTGAAAGCGTTGTGCTGGCTTGACCAAGTTGCATGTAGCCCAAGCCAACATCGCGCACGCACTTGAGCATTTCGCGAATTTTGGGATGCGCGTCAAAGAACACAACCGCGTCATCAATAGTCATGTCCAACACTTCGGCAATGGTCTTGTTCTTAAAACGAATGTCCAGCGTTTCTTTGGCATAGCGTGTTCCGTTGCAGGACTCGCAGGTCACAAAAATATCCGGCAAGAAATGCATCTCAATTTTGCGCACGCCTTGCCCTTGGCACACTTCGCAGCGACCACCTTTCACGTTGAAAGAAAATCGACCAGGTTCGTAACCGCGCACGCGGCTTTCCGCCACGGCCGCGAACAACTTTCGAATATCGTCAAAAATGCCTGTGTAAGTCGCTGGATTTGATCGCGGCGTTCGACCGATCGGACTTTGATCCACTTCAACTACGCGCTCAATTCCCGCGAGCCCGGTGACGCGGTCATGCGCGCCCGCGACCTCCTTGGATCCATGCACTGTCTTTTGCGCCACCTTCAGCAACACTTCATTCACCAAAGAACTTTTGCCGCTTCCAGACACTCCGCTGACGCAAAGAAATCCACCAAGTGGAAACGCCACATCGATATTTTTTAAATTGTTTTCGCGCGCGCCTTTCACCACGATCGCTTTGGCCTCGCTCACTGGTCGACGCGTGATTGGAACTTGCACGCAACGCTCGCCGCGCAGATACATGCCCGTCAAACTTGTGGCATGCGCGGCCACCTGATCGGGAGTGCCTTGCGTCACAACTTTTCCGCCATGGCGACCTGGACCTGGCCCAATGTCCACCACAAAATCGGCGGCGCGAATGGTGTCCTCATCGTGCTCAACCACAATCACGGAGTTGCCAATATCAGTGAGTTTGCGCAGGGTTTTGACTAGCCGATCATTGTCGCGTTGATGCAGGCCAATGGTTGGCTCATCCAGCACATAGCAGACTCCAACCAGTCCGCTGCCAACTTGGGTCGCTAGGCGAATGCGCTGCGCCTCGCCGCCGGAAAGCGTTCCACTGGCGCGGTCCAACGTCAAATAGTCCAGGCCAACACTGTACAAAAATCCTAAGCGTGACTCAATCTCTTTCAGAATGGGTTGCGCAATTTGTGTGGCGCTTGCGGAGAGTTGCAATTGTTTAAAAAACTCAATGGCATGTCCAACATTCAACGCGCTGGCGTTGGCGATGCTCATGCTTTTGCCCATGCCGCGAATCTTCACCGCCAAACTTTCCGGGCGAAGGCGCTGGCCTTGGCACGCGGGGCACGCCGCGCCGCGCATGTAGTGCGACAAGCGCTCCTTCACAAATTCACTCTCCGATTCCAAATAGCGCCGGCGCAAGTTTGGCAGCACGCCCTCAAACTTCACGCCCAGTTTCTCGGCGTCCTCCTCTGGAATGCCATCCATTAAATAACGCCGAATGCGCTGCGGCAATTTGGAGTAGGGCAACTCGCGCTCAACTTTAAAAAAGGCGCAAAATGCCCGCAAAATTCGCCCGTAATAAATGTTCATGCGCCGACCATTTCGCCGCCACGGTTCAATGGCGCCATCGGCAACGCCCGCGTCGGGATTGGTCACCACAAGTTCAGCGTCAAATTCCTGAATTTGACCAAGTCCACTGCACTCCGCGCATGCGCCTTGCGGAGAGTTGAAAGAAAATAATCGTGGCTCAAGTTCCGCCAATGAGCACTCAGGATGTTCCGGACACGCCAACTTCTCGCTGAAGCGGTGCTCAATCCAATTCGATCCATCTTCAACCAGCGCCAACGCGCTTCCCGCGCCAAGTTTCAACACGGTCTCCACGCTCTCGGCCAAGCGTTGTCGATCGCTGAGCGCGGGAACAATTCGATCCAGAATGGCCTCGATGGTGTGCAACTCATAGCGGCCAAGCGCCAACGGATTTTCGCCGCCAGCTTTCAGGGCTTCGCGAATGTCGATCAACTTGCCATCAACGCGCGCGCGAACCAAACCTTGTTTCTGCAACGCTTCCAACACATCTTTGTGAAAGCCCTTGCGCGCGCGAATAACCGTAGCCGCCAACATGACGCGTTTGCCGGCAAATGACTGCAAAATAGAGTCCGTGATTTGCGTGGCGCTCATGGCCGTGATTTCGCTGCCGCAAATTTTTCCGGCTTCGTCGCGATGCCAGCACGTTGGCGTGCCGCAACGCGCCCATAGCAAACGCATGGCGTCGTACATTTCCGTGGTGGTCGCAACAGTACTGCGCGGCGTGTGGCCGCCACCACGTTGTTGAATGGCGATCGTTGGCGGCAAGCCATCAATGCGCTCCACATTTGGCTTCTGCATCTGGTTCAGAAATTGCCGCGCATACGCTGACAAACTCTCCATGTATTTGCGTTGGCCCTCCGCGAAAATAGTGTCGAAGGCCAAACTACTTTTGCCACTGCCAGACACGCCGGTGAAAACAACAAGTTGATCGCGCGGAATGGAAAGTGAAAGCGATTTTAAATTGTGCTCGCACGCATTCTCAATATGAATTTCTCGTTTGGCAGCAGTCATGGCAATTTGCAAAGCAATCTAGAGGTTTCGGTTGGCGTATCACAGTACAATGAACAACTTATAGGAACGTTAAAGGTGCCATGGCGCCTTATAATTGGATAATTTTGACATAATGCATCTTTCTTTAGGTGTTTGGGGTGAATTGTGTGTAGGCAGAAGCATGGTAGGTGCATGAAGGAAAAACTTGCGGCAGTACTTGTAGTTTCTGCCGATACAACTCACAGTCACTCGCCTGCCTAAGGTATAGAGATATGGAAAATCGAAACGCATCACCAGCCGTTGTCAAGCCAAGCATCTTCAAAGATGACTTTGAAGTTGTGCGTCGACCCAACGTTGATGAAATTCCAGATTCCACAGAGTTGGCGGCATTTCGAGAAGCATGCCGGCACACGCGTCTTGGGCGTTCCATGTTGGCCGAAAATTTGATGACAAATGACTGACATTATTTTGTAGACTGTGAAGATTGGAATTCACATGCTGTTACTGAGAAAGCCCCGCGATGTCGGGGCTGATTTGTTTTTCATGCGTGTCGCAAGCGTAGGCAAAGACGCAGCCAATAGCGCAGTCACGCGTACTTCATAGCGCGCGTCAAGGGCGAATCCGTTTGCCGCTAGCGCGCGTGCCAGGCATGCCCGCGTTGGCCGAGCGCTTTTGCAATGGCTCCTCTTCGGGCAACACCATTCCTTCCACCAGGGGCGCGGCCTTCAAGCGGTTGATGCGGTCCCGCAATTTCGCGGCCGTCTCAAATTCCATCGACTCGGCGGCATTCAACATGTCCGCATGCATGGCTTCCAACATTTCCTCGCGGTCCATTTCGTTGTCGTCTTTGCGCCCAGCGGCGGCGCGCACGCTGCGAGATGCCGCCAATTCCTGCTCAATTCCGCGGCGAATTGCCTTGCGAATGGTTTCTGGGGTGATGTTGTTGGCGGTGTTGTGTGCGATTTGTTTTTGGCGACGCCGTGACACTTCATCAATCGCCGCCTGCATTTCCTTGGTCACTTTGTCGGCGTACAAAATAGCCTGTGAGTTCGCGTTGCGCGCCGCGCGACCCATGGTTTGAATCAAACTGGAGGTGCTGCGCAAAAAGCCTTGACGATCGGCGTCTAAAATACAAACCAAACTCACTTCCGGAAGATCAAGTCCTTCGCGCAGCAAATTCACTCCGATTAAAATGTCGTACACGCCCTCGCGCAATTCACGCAGCAGCTCAAGGCGATCAAGCGTTTCAATTTCGCTGTGCAGATAGCGCACGCGCAAGCCTTGCTTGTCCAAGTGCGTGCACAAATCTTCACACAATCTTTTGGTGAGCGCGGTGACCAGCGTGCGCTCACCACGCGCGGCGCGCTCACGTGCGCGCTCGATTAAATCCGCCACCTGCGTCAATGCGGGCAAGATGGTGATGGGGGGGTCCACAAGTCCAGTGGGGCGGATCACTTGTTCGGTGACAACGCCGCCGCAATGCTCTAGTTCCCACGCGCTTGGCGTGGCGCTTACCAAAATAGTTTGCGGCACCAGTGATTCAAATTCTGGAAACATCAGCGGGCGATTGTCCAGCGCCGCCGGCAGGCGAAAGCCATGTTCCACAAGCGTTTCCTTGCGTTTTCGATCGCCAAAGTACATGCCACGCATTTGTGAAACTGTGACATGCGACTCGTCGATCACGCACAGCCAATCATTTTTGTCGCGCCCGGGAATGCTGCGAAAATAATCCAGCAAGCAATAGGCGCGCTCGCCAGCGTTGCGGCCATCAAAGTAGCGGCTGTAAT
Source organism: Planctomycetaceae bacterium (assembly GCA_947474205.1). Next base: position 14,663 of record CANJIC010000019.1, read on the forward strand.
TTTCAATGCCACTGCAGAAGCCAGTCTCTTGAATCATTTCCATGTCGTACTGCACGCGGCCTTGCAGGCGCTGCGCCTCCACCAGCTTTCCAGCGGAGCGCAATTCAAGAACCCGCGCGGTCAAATCCGCGCGCATCAGGCCAAGGGCTTTGTGCATCTGATCCTCCGGCATCATGTAGTGCTTGGCTGGAAAAATAAACGCGGCCACTTCCTCGGCTAAAATTTCGCCGCTCACTGGATCCACAATTTCAATGCGCTCCACTTCGTCTCCAAACATGCCAATGCGAATAGCGTGTTGCTCGTAGGCGGGATAGACCTCGATCAAATCGCCGCGCACGCGAAAGGTGCCGCGCTCCGGCGCCACCTCGTTGCGGATGTATTGCATGGTGGTTAAACCAAGGAAAAAGCCTCGCCGATCAAGCTTTTCGCCACGGCGCACCGCCAACATTCGGTTCATGTATTCGGCGGGACTACCCAATCCGTACAAGCAACTCACGCTGGCAACAACAATCACATCTTGGCGCGAAAGCAAAGCGCTGGTGGTTGCAAGGCGCAGGCGATCCAAGTCGTCGTTACGCGACGCGTCCTTCTCAATGTAAATATCGCGCTGCGGTATATACGCCTCTGGTTGGTAGTAGTCGTAGAAACTCACAAAATAATTCACCGAGTTGTTTGGAAATAATTCGCGCAACTCTTCATACAGTTGCGCGGCAAGCGTTTTGTTGTGGCTGATCACAAGCGTGGGTTTGCGCACGCGCTCAATGACATTGGCAATTGTGAATGTTTTTCCTGTGCCCGTGGCGCCAAGCAATGTTTGCCATTGACGACCTTGGTTCAAACCCTCCACCAACGACTCGATCGCCGCCGGTTGATCGCCCGTGGGAACAAATGGAGCATGAATTTCAAAGGCGCGATCGCTCACACC
>CANJIC010000020.1 GCA_947474205.1 Planctomycetaceae bacterium
AGGTCGTTGCCCGTGATCCATGCAGGCCTTGGCGCCGCGGCCAACTCACTGACGTCGGCTCCCATGGATTTCAATCTGGCGCTTAACAACGCGCGCATGCAATCCAATCCAGGCTGATGATCGCGTCCACTGGCAATGGCCACCATGTCGGCCAGACGTTTTTCCATGGCGGATTGTTGCGCGCGGATGCTGTGGCTAATTTCAATTTCAAATGATTTCAAAGGCATTTATATGGCTTTCTGAAGCAGTTCGTTTGACAATTCTCCGCGGCACACTTCAACAGCTGGCCCCGTCATGATGACCGGTTGATCAAGACCAGACCACCGCACATGCAGCGCTCCACCAGGAAGTACAACTTGGCATTCACAAGACAACTTATTCCCAAGCACGCCCGCCACCACCACGGCGCACGCGCCAGTTCCACAAGCGCGCGTCATGCCACTGCCACGCTCCCATGTGCGAACCTGCACGCGCTCCGCGCCATCGCGCTGAGCAAAGTGAATATTCATGCGCTCGGGAAATGCGCTGTGGCGTTCAAGCCAGGGCCCAACAATTTCCAGCGGAACTTTGGAGACATCATCGCACCACAAAATCGCGTGGGGATTTCCCATGCTCACAAGCGACAACTTTCCGTCGTATCCGCACGCTTGTTTCCACTGTGAATCAATGCGCGCGTCCCACCATGAGGCGGGCAGCGCAACGCCAACAACGTGGTCGCGCGCTGAAAATCCCTCAATAATGGCTGGAATATGCTGAATTTCTACAATTGGCAATCCCATGTCAACCGACACCTCATGTACGCGCGCCTGCGCGTCGGCGCGCCACGACACAGCCAAAGTGCCCCGTCCAGTTTGAACACGCACAGGATTTCGAGTGGTCAACTTGCGCTCAACGACAAACTTTGCCACGCAGCGAATTCCATTGCCGCACATTTGCGCCTCGCCTCCATCGGCGTTGAATATGCGCATGCGCACATCGGCATTCGCGTGCGCGTCGGCGGGACCAATCAAAATTAAACCATCGCTTCCAATACCTGCGTGGCGATCGCTTACGGCGCGCGCCAACGCGGCAGGATTTGCAACTTGCTCTTGGAATGTGTCAATGTAGATGTAGTCATTTTCAAGCCCATGCATCTTGGTGAATTGCATGATCAACCCTCTTTCTTTGGCCGCGCAATGCAACCCAAATCAACCACCATTGGACCATGGCGATAAAAATCAACATTCAATTCCTTGCGGGAAACAAAGCTAAAAACCAAGCAATTGGCGCGCGTGCTCTCGGCGTAGGCGAAATCGCCCAAGTGCGGCCCGGCGTATTGCATGTTGTCGTAACTCTGGCAATGCAAATGAAAATGAAACAATCCGGTGTAGGCGTTGTCGAACATCTTCTGCGAAGCTTCATAGCGCAAATCATTTCCCTGCACCCGCGGTTTCATTTCCTCAATGGCTGGCTTGCCATCGCTCTTGATACGAATCACGCCGCCATACTCGGTGTCGCGGTCGGCCATATCACGATCGGCAAGATCAAATATTTGCTGGCACAGAATGGGCGAGTCAAAAATTTCCATGGCAATGGCCATGGACGCCAAGTCGCCCCAGGAAAGTTTGTTGCGCATCTCATACAAATTTTCCGTGTGATCGCCGCCATAGCCTTCGAAACTTGGACTGACAATGCGCGAGCCTTTCGCTTGTCGGCGCGCATCCACAAGTTGATACAACTCCGCCGGTGTTTTTGAAAGCAATTCCGGCTTGAATGTGGACACCGCCACGGCGATGGGAAGCTCACGAATTTCCAATTTGGCGCGCACATCGGGAGGAAGTTGCATGGTTGCGGCCTTGGCTTGCGCCCAAAATGCAATATTTTTGGTTTCAAGCAACGCTTGCAACCACAAAATTTCCTCCTTGGTGGTGGGCACAATTCCAAGTTCGCCCGCGCAACTTCGCAAATTGGAAAGCAACCGATCGTCGGGCTTCACGGAGGCGTCCGCCAGCAACTTCACCAAGCGCTCCTTCTGTCCAATCTTCTGCAACATTTCCCAACACCGCAATCGCAAGTTCGCCTCGGTGATGGGATTGGATTCCACCAACATCTTCACCAACAAATCCGTTAACTGATCTTTTCCATTCAGTTGCTCAATTGCGATTCGTTCTGGCCGGTCCTTGTCTTGCTCAATCCACGCGGCCATGGGAACGCTCCACGCGCGCACAAGTGTTGGCGTCATGTCAACCCAATGATGCTCGACAATCAGTTCGCACAATTTTTGCCGCCACGCCAACGCCATTAATTTTGGCAATTGCAGCCGCACAATTTCTTTCAACCCAGGCTCATCCAGTTTCACTAAGCGCACAAAAGCCTCTAGTCGCGTGGACTCCGCGAAGCCTGGTTGCCACATGATTCGCTTCAACGCGGAGATGTATTCGGGCGATGGCTCCTGATCCAGTTTTTCCATGGCCGCCACTTGCACCACTGGCAATGACCCTGGATTGGAAAGGGATTGCATTGGATCTTTGCCCGCCGAAACCGCGCACGCGCTTATGGCGCAACCCACAATCACAAAGGCAAAAATCTCTGTTCCAACTTGAATTGATTGTGAAATGTGCCGCGCGATCCGAGTGTGCACATTGTGTGGGACAAACGCACGCGCCATCCAAGTCCATGCACATGAACTCAATTTCATGGCGCAAGTCTAGCGGCGAATACTTGCCATCAACAGGCGCAATGCCATGTGGCATGTGCTTCACGCCTTCAAACCAACATTCAAATTGTTACGGCGTTTCGCCGCCAGAGGCCGGCCGAATTTGTCCAACAATAGGATTACCGTCCTTGCCTGGCTCAGCCGAATTAATTTGATTGGCAATTTCGCGCCGATGCACAAGAATTTCACGCGGAAACTCAAAGGCAATTCGTACACGATCGCCTTTGATGGAGGCAATGCGAACAATTCCCAGCGGCGCCGCGGGATCACCTATTACAACTTCTTCACCTTCTCGACGGGTAATGACCAACATTGCGTAGGACCTCATTGCCTTAGACCATTTCGCCGCGGTGCTCCAAGCCTCCGCGAATCCGTGCGATCAAGTCTGCGTTTCGGGAATTCCCGAGCAATCAGTCTACCCACACCCATCACATTTCAAGCACAAAATAAAACGCCCCCGTACCGGGTCTCGGTACGGGGGCGACGACGGATAGAACCCCAAAATCAGGGTTCCAGAGTCCATTTCGCCATCCTTGGCGAATCAAACCCTTCTCAACGAGCCGTCCCTGGCTCGTTTGTTCTGTTCGAATGGCTCCCACTTCGCCGTCCTTGGCGCAGTGAGGGTGTCCATTCGTTGCTCTCCCGCGTTGGGCCATCCTTGGCATCAACGCAAGTCTTGAATCAAATCGTCGCGCACTGCGACGAGTTAAAAGTTTTTCCAAAGATCAACTCGATGTTCGGTTTCGAATTGTCTCGCGAGCACGTCGCCAAATTTCCGCGGCGGCGGGCTCAAGTCGTTCACGTTCTTCCTTCCACTTGTCCGTGGTGCACAATTCCAAATGATCCCGAACACCAAGAATCATTATGTTTCCCGACAATCCGTAGCGCTCCAACATTCGATCTGGAATGCGCACGCGCCCCGCTTTGTCCAGTGGACAACGCGAAGATTGACTGAAGATCAATCGCTCGAAATTCTGAACTCCCTCGTCGCCCAACAATGAACCGCCGAGAGCGTTGGATAAATCCGCGAATGTTTTTTCCGGCCACAACCACAGAAATCCGTTTGGTCCAGGCGCTGACACAAACACCGCATCGTTGCCTTCGTTGGGCAAACAATTGCGCAACTCCGACGGCACAGCCAGTCGTTGTTTCGCATCGAGTGAGTGTTCGAATTCGCCTAGGAAGAGCATGGTTCACCTGTGGCGATAGCATAACTTCATTTCCCCACTTTGCAACACTTTGCCCCACTTCTCCTATAAAAACTTCAAATTTTCAGTCTTAGAACAATTCCAAACCCCACCAGAATGCGTCCTATATTTATATAAATACTTGTAAATTATGGATTTAAACTAGAAATTAATTTATTTAGGGTTATTGTGTGTTCAATGACTTCTAGAAACGATTGGACCCCGATTGAGCGTTGTGGCATTGGCGATCTGTTGGACCAAATTCCAAGCGGCGTTTTTCTTTTAACTGGCGCCTTTGGTGACATGCGCGGCGCCACGCTGGTGCGCTGGGTGCAACAAGTCGCATCGCAACCACCCATGCTTGTTGTTGCTATTGAAAAAGGGCAACCACTCAGTCCAATCATTCGCGATTCACGTGGCTTTGCATTGTGCTTGATCGCCGCGAATGATCCAGTGTGTACGCGTCTGTTCAAACAAATTCCTGAACACACGCAAGACCCAATGATTTCTATTCCATGCATGAAGACACCGTCGGGCGCGCCGGTTCCACTGCGCGCAACCGCGTGGTTTGATTGTGAAATTGTGCGCCACTTTGATATTGAAGCGGACCACGAGGTTTATATTGGATGCATTCACCACGCTGGCCGCAACGAAATTCTTCCAAGCGCTGTCACAAACGGTGCGGCGAAAAAGCGCAAGTCGCAAACTCCAAAAACAAAATCAACGGGCGCGCGCTTAAGCACGCAAACCAAATCACGCCCCCGCCGCGCGCGTTAGGCGCGTCGCGTTTCCATTGTGCGCCTGACTGCGTCAATACAGACTTTCCCACCGCGCGTTTGAAACATGGGCTAAGATTAAGCGCGTGACACATTCAACATCCATCCAATCACCACACAGCGTGAATCCATCCAATCGATTTGGCTGGGATTACCGCGCGCTTTCAAGGCAATTGCAAAAGTTGCCCTTTGCCATCACGGACGCGCATTCACATGTCAACGGCGCGCGTGCGTGCGCCATTCTGCGCGAGGCCATGGACTTGTATGGCATTGGCTCGATTTGGTCCATGACCTATTTGGAGCAAGTGCCCGCGGTGCGCGCGGAACTTGGCGATCGACTTCGCTTGATCGCGGTTCCTGATTTCGCATCCAAAGATCGCAAGCATTCGCTGGGCGCTGGATTTCTTGAGCGCATTGGGAAATACCACGAACTGGGTTCGCGTCTTTGCAAAATTTGGGCGGCGCCGCGCAGCGTTGACTTTGCGATTGAAGCTGGCGATGCGACCATGTTTCAACTGGACGCGCCGCTGCGAGTTGCCGCCATGGAATTGGCCAGCAGTTTGGGCATGTCGCTTATGGTTCATATCGCGGACCCTGACACCTGGTTTCAAACTCGCTACAGCGATGCCGCGCGCTACGGAACAAAGTCCGCGCAATATCTTCCACTTGAAAGATTGCTTGATCGATTCAGCGCTCCATGGCTGGCGGCGCACATGGGTGGATGGCCCGAAGACCTGCATTTTCTTGCTGGAATTCTTGATCGCCACCCCAATTTATTTTTGGACACCAGCGCCACCAAATGGATGTTGCGAGAAATTTCCAAACATCCACAAGGCGCGGTTGAAACATTTTTAGAGCGCTTCCGCGGACGCATTTTATTTGGAAGCGACATTGTCACCACTGACGAACACATGTCCGCGGGCGACGCCAAAAGCGAAATGGCCGCTAAGGCGAGCCGTCCGGAAGATGCGTTTGATCTATACGCCAGTCGCTATTGGGCTTTGCGAACACTGTGGGAAAGCAACTTCGATGGCGAAAGTCCGATCGCGGATCCCGATCTTGCCATGGTGGATCCAAAACAATTCACCGCGCTCGATGCGCCGCGAATGCGTGGACAAAATATGCCTGCACGTTTGCTGAAATCGCTTTATGTTGACGCCGCGGCGAATTTTGTGTCCGCTGGAAAAGTATTCGAAAGCGCGCGCACCGCCAACGCCTCTGGGCACGCGCGCGCCACGCATTCCTGAATCGCCAGCGAGAATCCATCACGCACATTTTTTGCCGCGTATTTCACGCGCGATGCCACCACTAGTTCGGCAAGCAATTCTGGTCGCTTCGCCGCTTGAATCAATGCAAATGCGCAAGCATTCACCCCTTCGCCAGAGATCAGTCCATCCACTTGATGCTCAATTGTGGCCGCGGCGAAACTTCCACTTTGCGCCACTATGGGCGCGCCCAACGCCGCCGCCGCGCACGGATGCAATGCTGTCTCGTCATAATTTGGATCATGCAGGGACATCCACACATCAACCGCGGGAGAAATTTTCCAAGGGCACTCAATCGCTGAATCAAAATGAACTCGTTCATTCAAGTTCAACGCCCGCGCAAACGCGCGAACAGCGTTGGCGTTGCCCAACCGTGGATCAAGAATCAAATGCGCGCCGTGTCCAGCAAAGGCGAATCGACCCATGGCATGGAACGCCAACAATGCGTCCCCGGACCCGGCGGATAACGGCAATACGCCAATGACAAAATCATCATCGCACGCGTTCCACTTGCTTCGCAATGAATTACGATCAAGCGAAGGAACTTGTCGCCACATTGGCATGACTGGAGCAACGGGGCGAATTCGAATCGGCAGCCAACCAGCGGCGCATGCTTGATCGGCCAACACATCATTCAAGCACAACACTTGCGCTAATTCCGCGTGGCGCACATCCATTGACAAACATGGTGCGTCAAGCACAACGACCAATGGCGTGTCTTGCATGGCGCACGAAACCAATTGCGCCGCACGCTTGCCAAACGCCAGGACAACTGTCGCGGGGTGGCTTGCAAAAATTCCACTAAGAGCCCGCTCCGCAAGTCGAAGATTGCCACATGGAACGGGAATTCTCCACGCGGGAGAAAGACCCTCCTCAAATGCAAGTTGGCTAGCGGCGTTGTTTCCCAACACGCCAACTTCCACCACATGAGGGCCAACTTTTTCCTCCAGAGCGCGGACAGCCTGCGCACAGATCGCTAAGGTAGCGCAACCAGCTCCCGGCCCCAAAGGATCCGTCACGCAAACAATTCGAGAAGCAAGACTCACTTGCGAACACCAAGATTTTTGCCGAGTTCAACTTTCTCGTGCTTATAAAATAATTTGGCGACTTCCGCGCCAATTTCAGCCGCGAGAGCATCTTCAATTTGACGTCGTCCAGCGGTGCTTTGATACAGTTCCGTTCCCACCTCGCGCATATTGGTGGTGACCAATTGTCCAGTCAGTTCGGACGGGGCGGGATACAGACGCGACCGCGCAGGAACGTCGATCACTTTCACGCTTGCAAGCGCGGAAGGGCGCGCGAGTCCGCCAGGTTCCGAAAGCGCAAACTCCCTAATTTGCACATAAATAATTGTCACCGCGCCAACGCGTTGACCAATCTCGCTAATGGGCATTGGTTTTTCCATGGATTCATCTTTGCGTGCGATTGAAATTGCGTCGCGGCTTGAAATTGTTTCGGTGACTAAATTTTTCCCCATCAAGTCTGTCGATACCTTGTCGCCAATGACCGCGCGAAGCTGTGTTCGACTGAGAATATTGGTTCGATCATCAACAAAGACCACCGTCTTTTGATCAGGAAGCGTGTATTGGGCTTCAATGGAAGGCGGTCCGTCGATCATGTACGCGGCGGGCACCAGGTAATTGCATGCGGTCACAATAATTCCCATGGCCAAAACCGCCACGGCGGTCATGCATTTGTTGACTTGTCGATTGTCCTGAATTGTATTTTTCATTTTTTCACGTCTGGATATTTCTCTTCTATGTGATCATAAAAAACCCAAGCAGCATTTCGAACAAATGTGGTCAAGAGTCCTCGTTGCACCATTGTCATATTCATGGCTTCGCGGGTCACGCCCGCATCCAGTGGAAACTGCGCCGACACATTCCATTGATCCACTGTTTGATCCGAATCCAAGCCATCTCGCTCAGCAACGCCAATGTTGCCCGCCGCCACGCCCTCCCAAAGATAGCGATTTCCCGGTGGATTTAGCCGATATTCGTAGAGATCCAAGATCACAAGTCGATCGACATCCAACTCCTCGGCGACTTGCCCCAGTGGTTGCGCCGACCAATTTGGCGTTTGATGCTGAAAGTTCATGCAAACGCGCGGATCCAACATTTTAATTCCAGGAACATTTTCTTGCAGCCGTTGCGCCAAATTGAAAGAAATATTTGGAACAGCTGTTGGATGCTCATAGACCGTGCCCATGTCGGCCTTCACAAGAATGGCTACGCGCTTGTTGTCCAAGCCCGTATACTTGGCGAGCACTTCGATTTTTTTATCGCGCTCAATATTTTGCCCGATGGCCGAGGCAATGCCAACCACTTGGCAACTGGAAATGAATCCAAGCGCAATGACGCCACATAACGCAATCTGCGCCCGCATGAAACGGCGATATGAAATGCCGCGCTTCATGTAGTCCCTGCCCGCATGCAGGCGAACTTCCACAACCACGCCGCGAAAAATAAAATGATCGCCGCGCTGAAACACCATTTATTCATTAGAGGATCGAGCAATCTTTGAAATTGATAGCCCGTCAACGACACGCCTAAGGCCAGCACGCAACCGATTGCGGCGGTGATGGCCAGCAGCGCACCCATAGGTTGCGCAACAAAGGCCGCGGTGAAATTGGCGCGCGCGGCGTAGGCGAACGCGGTGGTCATGCCGCAACTTGGACATGGAATGCCAAGCGCCGCTGGCCATGAACACACTGGCAAGCCAAGTTGTTGATGCGTGCCAAGTCCGCGCGGATCAGGCGTGAGCGTGGCGGCAACAATCAACGGCGCAAGAAGCGCCGCCGCCAAAAGGAAAACCAATCCGCGCGTCGATGCATTGATGGAGGCGACTTCAGACATGACGCAAGAGTGTAACTACAGTCGCGGCGCGCTAGACACCGCGCATCCAACACGGCAGAATGCTTCCATGCAAAGCACTTCCAGCCACGATCGTATTGATGGGCATCTTGATCTTGGATATCTGGCCATGCAAGGGATTGATCTTGAATCACAATCGCCTGATCCCGCGCGCTTTGGCGTGAATTTTCCCGCGCTGCGTGCGGGTTCTTGCAAAATGGTTTTTGCCACGCTGTTCACCGAAGTGGGTTGCGATGAAAGTTGGGGCTACGCCAATTTCGACGATGTGGACACCGCGGCGCGCGCGGCGCGCTTGCAATTGCGTTTGTATCAAGGTCTTGAATCGCGCGGAGTGATTCGCATTGTGCGCACCCAAGCTGATCTGTCGCAATGGAATTCACAAGGACCAACGCGCGTGGTCATTTTAATGGAAGGCGCCGATCCAATTGAGTCGCCCGAGCGCGCCAAGTGGTGGTTTGATCAAGGCGTGCGCATGGTTGGCTTGACGTGGGCCAAAGGTTCGCGCTACGCCGGCGGCAACGCGGCGCCAGGCGAATTGACCGCGGCTGGCAAGACAATGATTCACGCGCTTGACGCTGTTGGCATGATCCACGATCTATCCCATTTGTCGGATGAAGCATGCGCGCAAGTGATCACGCTGGCCAAGGGTTCAATCGCGGCCAGTCATTCCAATTGCCGCACTCTTGTTCCTGGCAATCAACGCCATCTCACTGATGAAACTATTCGTGCCATCGCCGCGCGCAAAGGCGTATGCGGTTTGAATTTGTATGGAAAGTTTTTAGCCAACGACCGCGTTGCCACCATGGATGATGTGGTGCGCCATGTGAAACACGTGCGCGAAGTGGGCGGCGCCGAATGCTTGGCGCTGGGAAGTGATTTTGATGGCGGCTTCACGCCTGAAGATTGTCCTGTGAATGCGCGGCGCCCCGAGGATGTCGCGGCGATCGAAAGCGCGCTTGCCAAAGCAGGCTTGCAACCGCAGGAAATCGCTGGATTTCGCAGTGAAAACTGGCTGCGCGTGTTGCGGGCTTCGCTGCCAAAAATGTAATGCGTTGAAAGTTTCACGCCCCGCGTTTGCACGCGTGCGCATGCTGTGAGCGCGGCGGTGGACATGAACCATCAATGTGGGTCATCAAGGCTTCAACGTGCGCTCATCATTGAGCGACACATGCACAAACTTTTCGTTCGCGCGAATAACCAAGTCAAGCCTGACTCCGCAGTGATGCCAGTCAACGGCTTGCGTGGCGTCGGTGAAAATAATTCGCTCCACAATTGGAAGCGGGTCCGCGGCCAAGCCAGGGAAACCAAGACGAATTAATGACGCGTTGCGCTGTGCCCATGCGGCGGCTTGACGAATGGACGCCGCCTGCTCCACTGGCGCGATCACATGCAAATGTCCCGCCGGATCGGTGGCAAATTCAATCAACGCGTTGTTTGGGTAGCGCAGCGCAATGGACCACAAACCGGAAATGATCGCCGCATAAGAACCAGGTCGCATTTGCACTTGCAGTGGTTGCTTGCTGAAGTCGCCCGCCGCCGCGCCAGCGTGCGCAAAGGAACTGCCACTGGTTGATGGCGTGTATGTTGAAGCAGTCGCTGGCTTGGGCGCGGATGTTGTAGTAGTCGCTGGCTTGGGCGCGGATGTTGATGGTGACGCGCGTCGACTTCCATCCACGGTTGTTTCCGCCGCTCGAATAGCCTCAAACAAATCCGCCACGGAAAATGCGCCTGGAAAAAAAGCTTGCTGCGCCACAGTGGTGCGTTCCAACTTGGGATATATGCCCGCAAGCGGAACGGGTTGCTGCAAAAACGATTGCGCCGCCGTTGAAATAGTGGAAATTGCATCATGCGCTGATTCTGTTGAGCAACCCACAAGCGCAATTGGAGTGAGCGGCGGCACGCGATTATTTTTGCGCGCGCACTCAACAACGCGGCGCACCAGTTGATACGCCGCCACGGTGGCGGCCTCATCACCACCAGAGGCAATGACCACTTCTTCCACATCCATGACCGCAATTTCTTCGGCGCCTTGCGCGCTTGATGGAATGACAAACCAATGACGCACCATGGCCGCGGCGCGCAACAACCACATGGCGAAATCCTTGTCCTCACTTTCGGCTGGACCCTTGGTCTCTAGAAGCGAGCACTGAATGCCGTCGGCGTTGATGCGAAGCAACGCGGCTGGACCTTCGCGCAAGCGGGCGCTGACATGCGTCAACCATGGGTGCGCCATCACCGGTAAATTTCCGGCAAGCAGCGGCGTGATTAAACTTTCGCGCAGCGGCGCTTGCTTCACTGGTTCAAAGCACATTTCATTGGCATCGGCCGCAGAAGTGTCGCCTAAAAACAGCGAGGTCAAATGGTCAAATCTCTCGTCAAATTCGCTCATTGTTGCTCACCACTCATTGGAGATTCAATGTGCAAAACGCGTTCAACAGGCGTGGACGAATCCATTGAAGCGATAGGCGCGCTGGCTTGTTGACGAATGCGCGACAATAAATCCGCCATGCGCTCACCCGATGCCGCGGGCGCGCTTACTGACGCGGCATCGTCAAGAGCAAGTTCACCGTGCGCGGCGATGACCGCGTTCAATTTTTTACGCGTGCATGCAACTGGATTCGCATCAAGCCAATCCACAAGCATAATAAAATCACGGCACGCCTCCGAGCCTGGCGCGTACTCGGTGATGGGTTGACCAAATCCAGCGGCCTCGCGCAATGATTCATGTTCACGAATCACAAGCGGCATGGTGAGCATGCCGTGGCGCCGCTCAATGGCCGCCAACAAATCGGTTGCCAACTTTGCGTTTGGTCGATGCAGCGTGGGCAAAATGCGCAGCGGCAAAGCGCGCTCTAAACGCGCGGACATGGCTTGAATCGCGGCCGCTTGGCGCTCGCTGCCTTTAAGCGAAAAGAAGCCAGTTTCCACAGGAATTATGGCCTCATCCGCGGCGCGCAACGCGTTGAACGTGAGCAAGCCAATCGTTGGCGGACAATCAATCACACACCAATCAAATCGATCCGCCACGCGATCAAGAAATTGTGAAAGACGCGCGTCGCGGTCGGGCAAATGCGCCAGACCGCCACGCGCAGCTTCAAGGCCAGCAAGAGAAAGGGTGCTTGGGGCCAAGCGTAAATTTTTTGCAACTTCCCACAGCATCGCGTCGGGATCCGCGCCGCCTGGTGGATCTGACAAAAGCGCCTCCGCCAAACCATGCTCAATTCGATCTTCAGGAACACCAAGACCAATTCCACAATGACCTTGCGGATCCATGTCCACCAAAAGCGTGCGGCGATTTTTTGCCGCAAGCGTTGCCGCCAAATTAATAGCGGTTGTGGTTTTGCCACAGCCACCTTTTTGATTCACAATTGCGACGCTACGCATCCTGCTCAGGTCGTCTCAAGAAAGTCAGCCAAACCCAGGCCGAGGGTCGCACACAGTTGAAGCCTCCGGCTCCGCATGCGTGCCCCGCTTTATCGGTTGATTGGCTCCAAGTTCTTCCAAAGTAATTGCAACGTTGTTGCCAAAGTTCATGCCTGTCTTTGGCCAAACACCGAGTCAAATTCTGGCAATTTCGCACCGCTGAGCGATGTGAATGGGAGCCGTTTGCACGCTGTTCTTGGCTTAGGCGCCAATAGCATCTAGGCCAGCGTGAATCACGTGCTCGCTAGCCGCATCAAGCACACCAGGACGGCCAAGACCTTTGAGAAGCACCAGGCGAATAGCGCCAGATTGGCCCTTTTTGTCTAGTTTCATAGCGTTTTTAAGTTGGGTTCGATCGACGACCGTTGGCACCTTGATTGGCAAACCCAGATCGGCCAACCGCTTGGAAAGTTGAAATTTGTCGGCGTCTGGCCACCATCCTGCCGCTTGGCTTGCAGCCGCCATGGCCACTAAGCCAATGGAAACCGCCTCGCCATGGTGAACTTGATCATGCAACAGCGATTCAATGGCGTGGGCGAATGTGTGGCCCAAGTTCAGGTGCGCGCGCTCGCCGTGCTCCTGCTCATCGCGCGACACAATTGCGGCCTTCACAGAAGCTGATCGATGGACAAGTTCAACCAGCCGCGCGGGATCCATGGCGCGCAACCCTTCGCGATGTTTTTCCAGCCACGACAACATGGGCTCATCGGCAAGCAGCGCGTGCTTCACGCACTCGGCAAGACCGCAGCGAAACTCGCGCGTGGAAAGCGTGGAGAGCGTGCGAACATCGCTGACCACCCATGCGGGCGCGCAAATTGTTCCAGCCATATTTTTTGCCAAGTTGTTTGACAAGTTGTTGTTGACATTCTTTGTCAAGTTGTTGTTGACATTGTTTGTCAAGTTTGTCGGCAAACTTTGTGGAGAGTTTTTCGCGCCGCCACTGTTCACACTTGCATCAGGCGCGTCGCTGGCCATTGGAAGATTCACCGCGCTCTTTCCACCAATCGCGGCGTCCACCATGGCAAGCAGCGTGGTGGGAATCATGACCGTGGCAATACCACGCATGTACGTGGAAGCCGCAAACGCAGCCATATCGCCCACAATTCCGCCGCCCATGGCGCACAACACATCGCTGCGTTGCACACGCTCGGCCAGCATGCAGCGCCATACTTTTTCAACCTGCGCGATGGATTTATTGTCCTCGCTCGCAACAACCACATGCGTCACCAAGCGCAACCCTGCCGCCGCAAGCGACGCGGCAACTTCTCGCGCCCATGTCTGCTCAACGGCGTGATCGACCACCAACATTGCAACGCGTGCCTTGGGAATTTTTTTCACAACGCCAGCGCCCACGCCTTGCAACAGCGCGTCTCCAACATGAATGTCGTACTGGCCTTGCGCGCTTTGCACAGAGATCGATTGCATAAGCGCATACTCGCCCCTTGCGATCAATTCGGCAAGTGGCGAAATTTAAATTCACATGCTGCCCGCGAACAGCGTTGCGCGACAGATGCGACACGCGCACCCGCTCTTCAAACACTCTTCATCAATTCTGCATGCGCCAGACTTCAGTTTTTCACACGCCATTCATGCGCCAATGTCGGCGCTGCTTGCGTGAAAGGCGCGGAATTGATCGGCCTGCTCGCGGCCAAAGTAATAATCTTGAACACGCGTGGGCATTTTCCGCAAGTCCATGAACATGAGTCCATCAACCACATTTCCAAAGTCCGGATCCACATTGAAGGCGATCAAACGCGCGTTCAACTTAAGATATTGCCGCAGCAATACAGGCATTTTGCGGCCATCGGCCTCCACTTCTTGAATGAGTCGATCCACATCGGCCACATTGCGAACAGCGGCGTGCGTGTGCGCGGGGTCCCAATCTAGAAACGGCTCCATGACTGGCGGATTTTTTGGCTTGACATCTTTAGCGAATCGATCAATAGCGTGATGCGTTTTTAGAAACGCCATAATGAGCCGCTTGGACATGCTTTGATACGCGTCTGAAATACTGACAGGCCCCAGCAGAATTGCGTACTGCGGCCGCTGCAACGCAAAGCGAGCAATGCCGCGCCACAGCAGCAACAATGGCATTGGCTTCCTTTGATGCGCGCGCGCCACCCAACTTCTTCCAAGTTCAAGCGCCGGTCCAAGCGACTTCAACATGCTGGGCGAATAATCAAACAGCGTGCTGGTGTACAGGCCGTCAATTCCGTGAGCGGCAAGAATTTCATCGGTCAAGCCCATGCGATAGCCGCCCATGACTTCTTGCGTGCGCGTGTTCCACACCAGCAATTGTCTGTAGTAGCGATCAAATCGATCAATATCAATCGCTTTGCCCGAGCCTTCGCCAACGGCGCGGAATGCCTCCTCACGTAAGCGTCCAATTTCCAACATGGTCAATGGAATTTTTTCGCTTTGCGTGCACCAGACTTCGCACTCGCCTTGCTTGAGCAATAAATCCGATTGCGGCAAGCCTGATATTTCGGCGGCCAATTCCTCCGGTGCGTGCTGTGGCTTTTCAAGCAACGGCGTTGTGTAGGTAACTGCGCCTGTATTCGCGGCTTTTTCATCCAACCGTGCGCGCAACACATATGTGCGCAAGCGGAAATATCCAATCAATTCCTCGTCGCTTTCATAGGACGCAAACTCGCTGGTCTGAATGGGCGTGCCCACCGCCACTGAAATTTTCTTGCCAAATTGAAGTGGATAGCAATGCGCCAACAACGC
>CANJIC010000021.1 GCA_947474205.1 Planctomycetaceae bacterium
CGTTGGACACGGCTACGACTTGCATCGCCTTGAACCACTTGCGCCTGCGGGTCAGGGAAAGCCCTTTGTTCTAGGCGGAATATTCATTGATCATGATCGCGGACCTGTTGGCCACTCCGATGGCGACGCGCTTTTGCACGCTGTCACCGACGCCATTCTTGGCGCGCTTGCGCTCGCGGATATCGGGCAACTTTTTCCAGACACCGATCCGCAATGGGCCGGTAAAGACAGCGCGCATTTTTTGCGCGCCGCCTTGGTGCTGATGCGCGAGAAAAAATTTCAACTTTCAAATTTGGATGCCACCGTTATTTGCGAGCGGCCGAAGATTGGACCCGTGAAGGAAAAAATCCGCGCGAACTTGGCGCAACTTCTAGGTTGCGATGCGAGCCAGATCAATGTGAAGGGCAAGACCCACGAAAGCGTGGATGCCGTGGGCGAAGGCCGCGCCATTGAGGTTCATTGCGTGGCGCTTTTAACAAGCGCTTCGTGACCCAATGACAATTTTCTGTTTTTCATGAACGCGGGCTCGGTTGATTTCTATAGCCAACCCGTTGAACAAGCGCACGCCATTTATCAACTTAACCCACTCGAAATATGCGGCTTAGTAGTTACACTCTTGACATGAGAGCAGTCATTACCGGTCAAGTTGGAATGGACAAAAAACCCTACTTGAAGGCGGTACAAAAACTCGCCGGGGAGCGCGGCGAAACCCTTGAAGTGTTCCATGTGGGCGACCTCATGTACGCCGAAGCCGCTGATGTGAAACCTGGCCGCATTCTTGATCTGCCGCTGAGTCGTTTGGCCAGCCTAAGACGCTCCGCATTCAAGGACATCATCAGCCAAGTTTCTCCGGCGGATCAACATCCAAACGTGATCGTAAACACGCACGCAACATTTCGTTGGCGCCACGGCTTGTTCGCGGCGTGCGACTTTGATCTTCTGAAGCGCTTGCAACCCGACATGTTTATTTGCATGGTGGACAATGTTGAAGTGGTGCACGCGCGCCTGCACGCAGACCATGTGCTTGACGCCACGCTGAAAGATTGCATGGTGTGGCGCGAAGAAGAAATTCTGGCCAGCGAGTTGATGGCGCAAGCGCTTGGTTGCGCTGGCGGTTTTTATATTCTCAGCCGCGGTCGCCAAGTGGACACCACCGAAACCGCGTATCGCATGATCAATCGGCCGGAGATGCGCAAGGTGTATCCAAGTTTCCCCATGAGCCATGTGGTTGACATGCCCGATGTGCTTGCGGAAATAGATCACTTCCGCGCCGAGTTGGCTAAGCATTTCATCTCATTCGATCCAGGCGACGTGGATGAGAAGTTGCTGCTGGAAAATGCGCTGGCCGCCGCGCGCGATGGAAAAGATTTCATCACAGTCGCGGCGCACACATTTGGCGCCCGCAAAGGTTCGCCGGAACTTCGCCTTGCCGTGCGCGATGTGCTTGATATTGCCGGCGATGTGGATGGACAAATTTACATGCGCGACTTCCGCTTGATTGACCAGAGCGACATGATTGTGAGTTTGGTGCCGGAACTTCCAGGCGGAATTCCCGGTCTTTCCAGCGGCGTGGAGCGCGAATTGCAGCACGCCTTTGAGCACGCCAAAGAGGTCTATGTGGTGTGGAAACCAAAAAAATCACCAAGTCCATTTATTTCTGAAACCGCCACCAAGGTGTTTCGAAGTGTTCCAGAAGCGCTGGCCTATTTCGAAGCCAAGGGCATGTTTGCCACGCAAAATTTGTTCGGGCACTAAGCATCGCTGATCCAAAATTCACCAACGAGAAAGCCTGGGACGTACCATGAAATCACGAGCATTGTTTATATTGTGTGAAGATTTCAAATGCGCTTTCTTTCGCGCGCGCCACGCGTGCTCGCCAGTGGTCCAAGACAAGTTTCAATCGCGATCATGTGCGCCCCGAAACTGCAACGGCTTCACGCTTATTGAACTTCTCGTTGTGATCTCCATTATCGCTCTCATCATGTCGCTGATTCTTGTCGGCGTTGAAAAATCTCTTCAACTATCCCGCTCCACTGTTTGTCGCAGCAATTTGCGCACGATTGGTGTTGCCGCCAATACATACAGCGCTTCCAACAAAAGTCGCTTGCCAAGTCCGCGCACCGATACCCCGCCAAATTGGTCCAGTTTAAAATCCGACCTCAATGCCGCAACTTCAGCAGTTCGGGAGGACGCGGGCAATTCTTATATCGGTTGGGTTCGAACCGAAACCACAACAACCAGCCCACCTTTCAATTCAATTGATGGCTCCGGGTCCGATCAACATGAAACAATCCTGGCTTTGCAAAGTGGCAGCCTTTTCTCTTATATGGAAGATCCAAACGCCTACAAAAGCCCGCAAGATTCTTCGGATCGCCTTCGAAGTTATGCACTGAACGCTTTCATTGGAGTCATGTATTGCGATGACGAAAACGATAGCAATGGACTCGCCAAAAATTTTCCATTCGACACTCGCACCATTGCACGAATTCAAAAGCCCGCGGAAACGTTGCTGGCTTTGCCAGAGCAGGACCCGGCCAAAGGCCCTCGAGGTTGGAATGTAAACGGCTTTCGCGGCAACCCCGAAATCACCCTTGTCACACAAGGCGACAATCCACCCACCTACTCCAACGCCAAGTGGTACGACGCGCCTGCAGTTTGGAACCCTGGGTTCATCAATATGGCGCGCGTGGATGGCAGCGTGGACAGTTATGAAATTCAAAGCCGCCAACTGAAGGACGGCGAGCTTCAGTCTGGGTACAGCGGTTCGTCGTTTCCAGACATGCCAGATACAAATGTGGATCAGTACAACATTAAAATGATGTTGCTGCCTGGGAAAATTAAATAGCGTCCCCATAATGCATTTCTAAATTCGGTTTAAAATCAGTCACAATTTGATTCAAAAACCAAACTAATTTCTTGCATCTCAACTGTTTCGGCACATACTATTCTCATCAACACCTTTGTTTGTGAAAGACACTTCATCTTGATGAGATTCGGTACATCATTGATCGCCACAACCTGGCTCGCCACAGCGGCGGCAAGTTTGTGCATTTCAAACGCAAGCGCGGTGCAACTTGTGGCCTCCACCCGAACTGGCATTGGCGCCACTCCTTACAACGTTGGCCTGTCCACCAAGGGTGTCACCTTTCGCGTGTGGGCGCCCAACGCGCAAGCCGTTAGTGTGGCTGGCAGTTGGAACTTTTACAGCAACACATCGCATCAACTGGCCAATGAAGGCAACGGTTTTTGGTCAGGCGATGTTGCGAATGTCAATGTCGGAGTGCAATACAAATTCGCGGTGAAGTACAACAACGTCTTCACGCAGAAAAATGATCCGCGCGCGCGCGACCTCACCAACAGTGTTGGCTACAGCGTGGTGTACGACCCAAATTCATACGCGTGGACCAACAGCAATTTTCAAATTGCAAACTGGAATGAACTGGTCGTGTATGAAATGCACATCGGCGCGTTCTGGGTTCCAGATGGCTCCGCGCCTGGAACATACACCGACGCCATCGCCAAGTTGGATCACCTGAAATCGCTGGGCGTGAATTGCGTTGACTTGCTGCCCATGGCGGAATTTCCCGGCGACATTTCTTGGGGCTACAACCCCAGCTATCCATTTGCGGTTGAAAGCGCCTACGGAACTCCCAACGACTTGAAACATTTTGTGGATGAATGCCACACGCGCGGCATCGCCGTGGTCAATGACGTGGTCTTCAACCATCTTGGTCCCAACGATATGGACATGTGGAAGTTTGACGGCTGGAGCCAAAATAATTTGGGCGGCATTTATTTTTACAACGACACCACGCGCGCCACAACTCCATGGGGCAACACGCGCATGGATTATTCGCGCGCCGAAGTGCGCCAATACATCCGCGACAACGCCATGATGTGGCTGGATGAATTCCGCATGGATGGTTTGCGCTGGGACGGCACCAAATACATGCGCCGCACCGACCAATTTGGCGTGGATATTCCAGAAGGCTGGAGTTTGTTGCAATGGTGCAATGATCAAATTGACGCGCAATTTCCAGGCAAAATCTCCATCGCCGAGGACTTTGACGACAACGACTGGGTGACCAAGACCACGGGCGCTGGTGGTTGCGGTTTTGACAGCCAATGGGATTGGGTTGTGCACAGCATTCGTGGCGTGATTGAAGCCACAAGCGATTCTTCCCGCAGCATGGCCACGATTCGGGACGACATTCTTCAGAATTACAATGGCTCGCACACGCAGCGCGTCATCTACACCGAAAGCCACGACGAAGTGGCGAATGGAAAAACCCGTGCGCCTTCTGCCATTAGTCCGGCCGCTCCCGGAAATTGGTACGCGCGTAAACGCAGCACGCTTGGCGCCGCGGTGATTATGTTCAGCCCGGGTATTCCCATGTTATTCATGGGCCAAGAATTTCTAGAGGACGGATATTTTGACGCCAACGATCCGCTTGATTGGACCAAGGCCACAACCTATTCAGGCATTGTGAAATTGTACCGCGACATGATTTCGCTTCGACGAAACTTGAACAGCGAAACCAAAGGCCTGACTGGCGCCAACACAAATGTTTTTCATGTGAATGATTGGAACAAAGTGATTGGCTGGCATCGCTTTGAAAATGGCGGCGGTGGCGACGATGTTGTGGTGATTGCCAACTTCAGCGCGTGGCCGCTGAACAATTATCGCGTGGGCATGCCGCGCTCTGGCATGTGGCGTTGCCGCATGAACAGCGATTGGAATGGATACGCCAACGATTACGCCAACACGCTCTGCGTTGATGTTGAGGCCAACGGAAATTCATACGACGGCTTATCGCAAAGCGCCGTGTTGAATGTTGGCGCCTACTCCTTTGTGGTCTACAGTCAGGACGGTGCCGTGGTGGGAAACCCCGCAGATCTTGACGGCAGTTGCCTTGTTGACTCCGGTGATCTTGCCGTAATGCTTCTAGATTTTGGCGGCCCTGGACCAGGAGATCTGGACGGTGACGGTGAAATTAGTTCCGCAGATGTCAGCCTTTTACTGCTAGATTTCGGGTGGAGTTGCTCTTAAATCAGTCCCAAAGATTGAAGCCGTTCGGCTGATAACTTTACTATTTCAGATACAAAATCGCCATTGAGACCTGATATTTTAATTTTAAATTAGGTCAAAAATTCTGTATTTCATTTGCACCGCAGGTGGATTGTGTCAAATTAAGGCAAGTTGGAGAGATGGGTAAAAGGACGTCAAGCCGCGCGTTTATCAGCGGCGTTTATGGAGCCTTTCCCGAATGAACAGTTTTAAAATTGCGTCCACAGTGGCTTGCCTGTGCGCTAGTTCTGCATTTGCAGCTACATACACAGATGCAACCAATGATCTCTTTGACAATGGATTTGGAAATCTTGATATCGCCAGCGTGAGTGTGTCCAACACCGCAAGTAATATCACCTTTGCGGTGACAACACGCGACTTCTCCAACTGGACGAAGTACATGTTCTTCATCAATACCAATGGCACTGGCGACGGCAGCAATGCTTGGAGCCGTCCTGTGAATCAAAGTGGCGGCAATGCCAACTACTTCATTGGCAGTTGGGTTGATCAAGCCACCGACAACAGCCAATTTGTCGCTTTCCAAAGCGGTGCTTGGAACTGGGGCAATTACCAAACATTCACTAATTCACAAAGTGGCAACACAGTGTCTTGGACCGTTTCGCTTGCTTCAATGGGTCTGAGCTCTGGCAGCCAATTGTCATTCGACGTTGCGACAAGCGGCGGCGGCGGTGGCGACCCAGGCGTTGATCATCTCAGCCGAAGCGATGTTGCGACCACTGGCTGGGGCAACCCAAGCGTGGCCGGAACTTTCTTGAATTACACAGTGACTGCGGTTCCAGCCCCAGGCGCGATCGCCTTGGTTGGTCTTGCTGGTCTTGTTGGCAAGCGACGACGTTCATAAGTCTTTCTGGTGTGGCTTTGGACCACACATTTGCGCAACACGGGTTTGGAGTGAATTTAAAGAAACCCCGCTTTCAAAGGCGGGGTTTCTGTTTTTTTATTCAATTCGTCCGCAATGAAATCAATATAAAAAAGCCAAATAAATGCGTTTTTACAAGCGGCCCCATTCCAATGAGCACATTGATGTGGCCCACGTCAAGAAACGAAATTATTTCAATTTCAAACTTTCAAGCGCGGGGAAATAAGCCTTCTCCAAATATTCCGCCACCATGCGGTGCGTGTTGAAACGGCTGGGCACGGTCGCGGCGCTGCGAATGCTGCGCTTCATCCAGCGCTGCGGAACGTTGTCCGCGTCGCGATCGAAGAAATCTGGAACAACTTCTTTTTCTAGAAGCTCGTACAAACTTTCTGAATCGATGTGGTCCTGCGCCTCGCGGTCGGTGCCTTCACGCCCATCGCCAATGGCCCAACCGTTGGTGCCGTCGTAAGACTCGGGCCACCATCCATCAAGAATGCTTAGATTAATTCCGCCATGCATGGGCGGCTTCATGCCGCTTGTTCCACTGGCCTCATATGGACGCATGGGATTGTTCAGCCACACATCGCAACCGCTCACCAGCATGCGGCCAACATGCATGTCGTATTCCTCCAGCAGAACCACGCGGCCCTCAAAGCCGGACTCGCGCGCCCAGTGATGCACTTCGGCGGCGTAGGCCTGCCCGTCCTTGTCGCGCGGATGCGCTTTGCCGGCGAACACAATTTGCACGGGGCGTTTGGCGTCGCCAAGAATTGCGCGCAGGCGATCGGCGTTGCGGAAAATAAGTGGCGCACGTTTGTACGTTGCGAAGCGGCGCGCGAAACCAATGGTGAGCGCGTCTGGATTGAACGCGGCAAGCGCGCGCATTGAAGAATCTGGCGCGTCGCCGCGGCGCATGGCTTGCATGACAAGGCGCTCGCGCACAAAGTGAACTAAGCGATTTCGCAGGGTATTTCGCAAGTTCCATAGCGCCGCTGGTTGCACGGTTTCAACTTTGGCCCATGGGTCGTCGCCGGTTTCAACGCGATCAAGATCTAGGCCAATGTTCTGTTTCCAAAATGTTTCGGCTTCGGGCGCCAGCCAGGTGCGCGCGTGCACGCCGTTGGTGACATGACCAATTGGAACAAGCGCGGCGTCGTTGACGCCAAAAATATTTTGCCACATTTCGCGGCTCACTCGTCCGTGCAAGGCGGCGACACCATTCACATGTTGCGCCGTGCGCAGCGCCAACACGGTCATGCAGAATGTGGCCTTGGGGTCGTTGGGTTGTTCCAAACCCATTTCAAGAAACGCGCGGCGCGCCAGACCCGCACGCTTCCAACAACTCGACAACAAGTCGGCCACTTCATCGGCGTTGTAGCGATCGTGGCCGGCGGGCACTGGCGTGTGCGTGGTGAACACGGTGCTGGCGCGCACATGTTCAATCGCTTTATCGATGGACTTTCCATGCTCAACTAAGTTTGCCAAACGCGCAACAGAGGCAAACGCCGCGTGGCCTTCGTTCAAGTGATAGACCGTTGGCTCAAGTCGCAGCGCCTCAAGCGCCATCACTCCGCCAACTCCCAGCAACACTTGTTGACGCATACGAAGCTCTGGTTCGCCTTTGTACAAGCCCTCGGTTAAGCGGCGGTCGCGCCGTTTATTGGCTTTCAAATCTGTGTCAAGCAGCACAATCTTCACGCGCCCCACTTGCATGGACCAAATCTTGGCGCGAACTTTTCGTGCGCCAATCGGCACGCGAATGGTGGTTTTCTCGTCGGTCAAGGGCATGGTGTTGGTTGCCCAATGCGGCTCGATGACGCGCGTGGAACCGTCGGCGCGAAATTGTTGAAGGTAATAACCGCGCTGATACAGAAGGCCCACGCCAGTGATGGGCACGCCCAAATCGCTGGCGCTTTTCATGTGGTCGCCCGCCAACACGCCAAGTCCGCCCGCATATTGCTGCAAACTTTCGTGAATGGCGAACTCGCTGCAGAAGTACGCCACATGCAAAGTGGAACTTCCCGCGGGCGCGCAACGTTCAAACCACGGTTCGGTGGCGTGATATGTTTTTTGCGCGTCACGAGCGGCGCGAATTAAATTTACAAAGTCAGGTTCTTGGCAACGCGTGGCGAACATGGCGTGATCCATGCGCGCCAAAACCGTCAGCGGATTGTGGCCGGAAGATTCCCATGTGAATGGATCAATGGCAGCGAATGGTCGTTGCGCAATTTCATTCCATGACCACCACAAATCGGCGGCGATATTGCGCAGGTCGCGCTCAAGGCTTTCAATAGCCTTGGCATCCTTGGGTTTGAACTCC
The DNA here is from genome assembly GCA_947474205.1 of Planctomycetaceae bacterium. The sequence goes on from CANJIC010000021.1 coordinate 8,269, forward strand.
AAATTCTTGGCGATAAATTTTTTCCTGGTCGGCGTGACCGTGGCTTTGGAAACGCTAGGTCGTGATTTGGTGGGCGACGTGTCGGAGTTGGCCATACCGTTGACAATCGTCGAAATGTCTGCGATGCGCAAGCCACACACCGTGATTTTTTATTGAGTTGGCGGAATGAATTCGCGCTGAATATCTGTTGCTTAGGCAGACGTTATTGGGGGACCACATTGGCGGAATTTGTTCGCTTGCCCCAAGAATGGCCTCCCCCACAATCCACAGTCATATTGCGCCGAGTTATGACGGTTTTGCCGCTTCATGCTTGGGCTTAAGACGCCCGCAATCCACAGCCAGGGTACGCAGCGATTTGGCAGTTTGCGGCGTAAGCGCGTGGGGCTGCAGCCGCCAAGACCAATTGCCATGGGAGACGCCGGGCACATTCATCCTGTCGCGGCGTCCAAGTCCAAGCGCGTCCTGCGCCGCAATGATTGCCGTGTTTGCGGTACTGGCGTACGCCAAACGAATCATGGCTTGCTCTGGGCGATTGGCATTGGCGCCAGAGAGTTCAATAAAGCGCGCGCGCGCCGCAGGTGCCAGCGCCTGCCACCAACCGCGCGTAGTGTCGTTGTCATGCGTGCCTGGATACACCACGCAATGCGGCGGATGCCTATGCGGTAGGTCGCTGGAGTTGGGGCCGTAAAAAGCATTGTGCAAAAGTTTCATGCCAGGCAAATGAAAATCATCACGCAACTTTTCAACAGCAGGCGTGAGCGCGCCAAGATCTTCGGCGATCAGCGGAAGTGTGCCAAGTTTTTTTTGTATAGCCGTGAGCAATTCACGCCCAGGCGTTGGTCGCCACACGCCATGGCGCGCCGACTTGGCGGCGCCTGGAATTTCATACACATGCTTCAATCCAACAAAGTGGTCAATGCGAAGCGCGTCAAATCTTTCCAAGGCAATCTTTACACGGCTGCTCCACCATGCAAAGTTGTCGCGCTTGTGCGTGGCCCATCGATAATGCGGATGCTCCCACAGTTGTCCGTTCTTGGAGAAACAATCTGGCGGCACGCCGGTGACAACATCGGGCTTGCCTTTGGCGTTCAAGCGAAACAAATCGGGACGGTCGCGCACATCGGCGGAATCCAAACTGACAAAAATGGGAAGATCACCAATCAAGCGCACGCCAATTTTGTGACAATGCGCGCGTAATTGCCCCCACTGCTTGTACAGTTGAAACTGCAAAAAAGCGTGCAAAAGTGGGTCATTTCCATCTTGCGCCGCGAAGTCGCACCACCCATTCAACCATGCCGCGTTCAAGCGCAGAAATTTCTGAAAGCCCGCGTGGCGCATGCCGCCATCGGCCACAAAGTTGGCGAAGGCTTGGTGAAAGCGCGGCCACTTGAAAGCGCGCGCCTTGGCGTACTGTGTTTTTCCACGGCCAAGTTCACTCGGAGCGCGCAACGCGCTTGGCGTAAGCAGTTTTTCACGCACCAGAATTTCCAAACTAAGAAACAGCGGCTCAATGGCGAAACTACTTGTAGCGGAATAAGGAGAGTCGCCTTTACCAACCGGACCCACGGGCAACATTTGCCACAACGTTGAACCTGAAGCGGCGATCCAATTGGCCACTTCAAAAGCGCGCGGCCCAAGATCGCCAATGCCATGCGGACCAGGCACACTACTCAGGTGAAGAAGTAAACCCGCGCGGCGCTGATTAAATATGGAGCTAGTCACAAAGCGGTCCTTTGCGCATTGATGACGCGCGGCACATGCGCATGATGGATATGGCGGACACGTTGGACACGTTCGAAATGGCGATGAATGACTGACGCATTATTTTGTAGGCGTGGATCGAACCCACACGCGCCCCGATGAGCCCGCTACGGAAATATTTGGAAATGTTGCTTTCTCCGCTGATGAACCAAAAACAAGTTTCCACTTGCCGCCAGTTTGCTCGTTCAATTGCTCGGGCAACACAATGTCAGCGGCTTGATCATTGGCATTCAACGCCACCAACACTTGCTCATGCTTGTCAGCGCGCAGGAACACCCACACATCTTTGGCGTCATCGGTCAGCACGGTTTGAAACGATCCAGTTCGCAGCGCCGCGTGGGCATTTCGCAGGGCGGTTGCGCCTTGATAAAAGTCCAATTGATCTTGCATGACCTGGTTTTCTTCAGGCTTTTCATAAGGCTGCAAGTCCTTCCACAGCATGGGCTTGCGATTGTTTGGATCGCCTGAACCCCACATTCCAACTTCGGTTCCATACCAAATCATGGGCGCGCCCACGTAGGTCATTTGCAACAGAGCCAGCAAGCGCACGCGGCGATAGTCCTCGGCGCGCGGCTTGGCGGCGTTGTAGGTGGTCACGGTCTGCTCGCGATTGTTGTCGTTGTATGTGCGATCTGGATTCAGCGCCATGCTGACAATGCGATCGGTGTCGTGGCTGTCAACAAGATTTTGCATGACATACGTGGCTTCACTTGGATACGCCACACGCAACTTGCCAAGTTGCGCGTCCAACTCGCTTGGCTTCATTTTTTGGGTGCGATTGAAGATCCACTGAATGGCTGGCTTGCAGAATTCGTAGTTCATCACGGCGTCGAAAGATTTTCCGTCAAGCCACGCGTCAGCGCGCGTCCAAATTTCGCCAGTGACGTAGGCGTTTGGATTGATCCGCTTCACCAACGTGCGCCACTCATGCCAGAACGCCATGGGTACTTCGTTGGGAACATCAAGTCGCCAGCCATCAACGCCGTCGCTTGGATCGCCGTCGCCATTGGGATCCATCCAGCGCTTGGTGACTTCAAAAATATGTTTACGCGCGCTTTCGCTGGCAATGCCATGCTCATCATTTTTGCGGAATGTTGGAAGTTCGCTGTAGCCAAACCAACCCTCGTACTCAAAGGGCTCCCAACTTTTTATGTTGAACCAATCCGCGTAGCGGCTGGCTTTGCCATTCTTTTGCACATCTATAAATGCCGGATGCAACGTGCCCACATGGTTGAACACGCCATCAATGACAACATGAAATCCCTGCTTTTTAGCCTCTTTTATAAAGGCAAGAAATTGCTTGTCGGTGTCTGTCCAAGTCCATGTGCTGCTGTCTAGCAAGTCCTCCGTGGCCGCGGCCTTCTCATAGCCGCCCTTCTTTCCAAAGGCGTCATCAATGTGAATGTAATTGGTGGCGTTGTATTTGTGCGGAGTGCTAGCCTGGAACATGGGCAATAAATACAGCGCGTTCACGCCCAACTTTTTTAAATATGGCAACGACTGCTGCATGCCTGCAATGTCGCCGCCATACATGCGGCCAAACACAAAGTGGCTATAGAAAGTTTCGCCGTCTTTGCCTTCCCACGGGCTGGTGGAGTACCACTCGCTCTTCCAAGGCCGCGTGTTGTCAGGATCATTGGTTGTGTCGCCATTGCGAAATCGGTCCACCATGATTTGATACCAAATTGCATTCTTCGCCCAATCAGGCGTGGAGAAGGTCGAGGCGGTTGTTGGATCAAGGGAATAAATTTCGTCGTCGCGCACTTGAGTGGTTCCATCTTGGATAAGAAATGTGTAATCCGTTGGCGAAGTGAGTTTGGGAAGAACAACCTCCCACCATTCAAACGGGTCGAGTTGTCCGACACGCCGCATGGGCAATACGCCAAATTCGCGAGTCGCCAAGTTTACCGAATCAACGTCGTTGCCGAGCGTTCGATAGCGAATGACCCATGAATTATCGGCAAAACGCTCACGCTCTTGCGCGCGCGTTGGATCGTGGCCAAGTGCGAGCGGGTTTATTTTTCCATCGCCACGTTTGGCTTGTGTGGGATCAAGCGTAAGAAGCGCTCCAAGACGAAGCACGGAATTATTTGCGCCGTTGCCGTCTGGAAGAGCGCTGGTATTTTTTTGATCCGTAAGCCATGTCTCATTGTCAACAACAAATTTATAAAGGTGAATTCCTTCGGGCAGTTCAACGCTCGTGCTCCAACTGCCATCTTTCGCGCGGCGCATTGGCGCAGCAAGTTTGTTCCAATTATTAAAGTCGCCCGCAAGCGAAACCTGTTTGGGTGTCCCCAGAGGTGGAGTGAAAGTAAAAGTAACCAGCCATCGATTGTTTGCGGGAACGCGTGTGGCTGAGGTTGCGGTTGCGGATGGGTCTGAGCCCGAATTCTTCTCCTGCGCTTTCGCTGGAACTTTGGTGGCAGAGATGGAAGACGGAAGTTGCCCGGGACTTTGAATGGTAGTTCGTTGAACGAGTGGAATGCGTGGCGGAAATTCCTGCGGCGGCGCCATGGCGGCTGCCATGGCAATTGACATCACAACGCAGACCCCTATTGCGCAACGAATTCGTGGCATTTTGCAAGCATACTTTCCCACAAAACGGAATGTTGCAATGAGAGCGCAAACATGATTGAAGGGCAAACTTTGACGCATGGTGCTATATGAGAACCATATACTTCTTTCATGCGTCGAGGTAGCGAAATCTGGAAAACTTTCACGTATCTGGCTCGTGGGTTTTTCGCCTTCGCCGCCATTGCGCTTGTGCTGTGGAGTTTCGCGCGCGTGGGTCTGCGCCAATTGAATCACTGGAGCGAGTCTGCTCAAATCAAACAAGAATTAGTGGTGTTGCATTGGTCTGGCGAAGGCGGTCCTGAAGAAGACGAAATTGTCGACAACAGTTTGCGAGCCTTTGAAGCCGCCAACCCTGGCGTGCGTGTGCGCCGAATCAATCCTGGAGATGCGGGAAGTTTTTACACCAAGTTGCAAACCATGCTTGCCTCTGGCGAGCCGCCCGATGTCTTTTATGTTGGCGCGGAGCGCGTGGCCAGTTTTTCCGACATGGGTCTGCTTGAGCCACTTGATGGCTTTCTTGAAAGTGACCGCGCTGGCCATGTTGCGGATGAAATCAAACTTGAGGATTTCTACCCCACCACCGTGTCCGCCTTTCGATTTGATGGAAAAACCGCGGGAAATGGAGCGCTCTATGGCATACCGAAAGATTTCACAACGGTTGGATTTTATTACAACAAAGATCTCTTCACCAAGGCTGGACTGAAGTTTCCAAGCGCCAATTGGACATGGAATGAATACATCGCTGACGCGCGCGCCATTGCCAAGTTGAAGGACGCCAATGGCGAGTCCTACATTGGCAGTGAGTTTGTCACGTGGCCAATGATGGTGCGCGCCTACTTGCGCAGTGAGGGCGTGGAGGTGCGCGGAAATAATTTTGATGAACTTCGATTGCAAGATCCAAAAGTACAAGCTGCGCTGGAACGACTTCGCTCATGGCGCCAAGATGAAACCAACACGCTGACAAGTGGCCGCAGCAAATTGGCCACTGGCGCCGCCGTGTTCACAACGGGTCGCGTTGGCATGGCCGGCCCATTTGGGCGCTGGGTTGTTCCCGAGTACCGCCGCATTCGCGACTTTGATTGGGACTACGCGCCGCTTCCTCGCGGCGCCGCGGACGGAAATGTGATTGCCACCGTGTCGTGGTCCATGGCCAAGCAAAGCAAGAACAAGGACACCGCGTGGAAACTTATCCGCTGGCTCACCAGTCCAGACGCGCAAGCCTCTGGCGCCAAACTGGGCCTTGCCATTCCCACCAACCGCGCCGTTGCGCAAAGCACGGCCTTTCTAGATTCCAGCAAAAAACCCCTTAATAATCAAGGCTTTTTAGATCCCGCCCCCAACGCCCTGGTGGTGGATTGGCCGGCGAATCCGCGCTTTGAACAACTGCTTGGTTCAACGCTTGACCGCGCCTTAAAAGTGGGCGATCAAACTGTCACGCAATCCACCGACGACTTTAACCGCCTGTGGAACGCGGAGAACACCAGTCCATTGGCGCTTGGACAATTTACAGTTTTTCCATGGAACATTTTTGGTTGGAGTATTTCGCTGTGCACCATTGTCGTCATTGTCGTACTTGCCTTTCTGGCGCTGCGTTCCTACGGCGACAAAGCCATGACCCGCGAGGCGCGCTGGGGTTGGCTGCTTGTGTCTCCGTGGCTGTTGGGCTTCATGATCTTCATGGCGTTTCCAATTGTCATGAGTTTGCTGCTTAGCTTTGCAAAGTGGCGCGGCGTCAGCACGCTTGATGAAGCCACGTGGGTCGGCTGGGGAAATTATAAACAACTTGTATTGCACGATGAGCGATTTATCACAAGCCTGAAAGTCACGTTGTATTACACCATTATCGCGGTGCCTGGTGGACAAATCTTGGCGCTGCTGGCCGCGCTGTTGATGAATCAAAAAGTTCGCGGCATACATTTTTTCCGCGCCGCGTGGTATTTACCCAGCGTGCTGGCCGGCGTTGGCGTGGTCGTGTTGTGGCGCTGGGTGTTTGACACCGACGGCGGTCTAATGAACTCGGCGTTGCGGCCACTACTGCACATCTTTGGCGCCACGCCGCCAGATTGGTTTGGCAAAGACGCCGCGGTGTGGGGCGCGCCGGCCTTCGCCATCATGGGGTTCTGGATGGTGGGCGGCGGAATGATGATTTATTTGGCGGGTTTACAGGGTATTCCAGAAGAATTGAGCGAGGCCGCGCAAATTGATGGCGTGGGTCCACTGGGCAGATTTTTTCGCATCACCATTCCCATGTTGAGCCCGGTGATCTTGTTCAACGTGATCATGTCCATCATTGGATGCTTCCAAGTGTTCACGCAAGC
>CANJIC010000022.1 GCA_947474205.1 Planctomycetaceae bacterium
CATCGGTTGGCATTTTTCCAACCCACTGCGTGCCGTCGCTATGGAAAATAATTTCCTTGTCATGGCACAGTTTGCCAATGGCTGGAATTTCATTGATGGTTCCAATTTCATTGTTGGCCCACATGATGGAAACCAAAATGGTGTCGGGTCGAATTTCTTTGGCGACCATGTCAACGGTGATCACGCCGTCGGCGGGCGGCTGCAAATAGGTGACATCAAAGCCTTCCTTCTGAAGTCGCTTGCATGGATCAAGCACGGCCTTATGTTCGTGCAGCGCGGTGATAATGTGGCCGCGGCTAGTTTGACCTTCTGGATTTTTGGCGTACATGTTGGCCGCGCCCTTGATGGCCAAGTTGTTGCTTTCAGTCGCGCCACTTGTGAAAATAATTTCCTTGGCGTTGGCGCCGATAAGCGCGGCGGATTGCTCGCGCGCTTTCTCAACGGCCTCCTCGGCTTCCCAACCAAAGGCGTGGTTGCGGCTACCGGAATTTCCGTAGGCCTCGGTGAGATACGGAAGCATCACTTCCACCACGCGGGGATCGCAGCGAGTGGTGGAGGCGTTGTCTAAATAAAGTGGTCGTGGTTTTGTCATGGTGCGGCGCTTCTATTGAATGAATGAAATTCGGAATTTCTGTCTTAAATTACGACCCGTGAATTGGGTCTTGTAGTGTAGACAACTTTTGCACGAAAGCCAAGAGAAAAATACAGTTTTTGCAAGTGCAAACATGCATGTCCGCGGGAAATTTTCGCTGGAACAATCTGAAGGGGCCATGCTTGCACGGCGGATTAGAAAGAATCAAAGCCGAGTACCTTCGCCACATGCAGATTATTGAACATGCCGAATCGCTTGAGCCTTTGCATGCGTGCGCGTTGGTTCCAACCATGGGCGCGCTGCATGCGGGGCACGCTTCGTTGATTCAGCGAGCGGCGCTCGATGGTCGCCCTGTGGTGGTGAGCCTGTTTGTAAATCCCACGCAGTTTGCGGCGGGTGAAGATTTTTCAAAGTATCCGCGCACGCTGCAAGCGGATCGCGAATTGTGCCAGGCGGCGGGCGCGGCGGCGATTTTTATTCCAAGCGTGCAAGACATGTATCCGCATGGCGTGGATGCGGCCAATGCGGAGGCCGCGCAGATGAAGTTGCCGCTTGTGGCAACGCAACCCAAACTAGAGGACGCGCAGCGGCCAACGCATTTTGCGGGCGTGTGCCAAGTGGTGGCGAAACTGTTTGACATGTGCCAACCCGCCGCCGCCTATTTTGGTGAGAAAGATTTTCAGCAACTGCGCGTGATACAAGACATGGCGCGGCGCGAAGGCGCGCGTTGGCAAAATCTTGTTGTGCACGCCTGCCCCACCATTCGCGAAAGCGACGGCCTAGCCATGAGCAGTCGAAACCGATATTTACAGGCGAATCAGCGGGAAAATGCGCTGGGACTTTCGCGCGCGCTCACGGTCGCTCAAGAAAGCGTGCGCGCCGGCATGGATATTGCGGCGGTGGAAAATGAAATGCGTCGCGTGTTGACGCGGCATGAACTTCTAGTTGAGTATGCGGTGATTCGCGCGCACGACACGCTTCTGCCCATTGAGAAATTTGAACCACAATTGAAGTCCGGCGCGCGTGCTTTGATTGCCGCGCGTCTTGAAGGCGTTCGATTGATCGACAACGCAAGTTGCTCCGGCGCGTAAGTTGCAACGGCGAGCGTCTTGAAAATGTTCGATTGATCGACAACGCAAATAACGTCAGCGCGCATGTTGCGCATGCCCAAGGCAAACTTGGCGAAGATTTGATTACACAGAAACTTTTTATACGCGCATGAAAGTTGTCGGCGCATACAAGCGCGCGATTGCAATTATCGATCGCGGCGGATGACTTCCATGGCCAACTCTTGCAACAGCAATTTCACTTGCCCCTCTGGAAGAAGAGCGAGCGATTCTTGCGCGGAGCGGATCATATTTTCCGCAACCTCTTGCGCGGCCACAATCGATCCCGCCTTGTTCATGCGGCGCACCAATTCAACACCGTCGCGCGATTCAATCACATTAATGGCGTCAACGCGCGATGAACCAACGCAGTCACGCAAATACAAAATCAGCGGCAGCGTGGCTTTGCCCTTGAGCAAATCGCAACCCAATGTTTTGCCCACCACGCTTGCATCGCCAGTGAAATCCAGAATGTCGTCTTGAATTTGAAATGCAACACCAGTGTGCTGGCCATACATGCCGAGCGCTTTTTGAATTTCCTCGCTGGCACCCGACAATTTGGCGCCAAGTTGGCAACAGGTGGACACCAACGCCGCGGTTTTGCGCTTCACAATTTCTAAATAGGTGCACTCGTCCAAGCACACATCCTCGCGGCGGCTGAGTTGCAGCAACTCGCCCTCGCACAGGGTGTTTGTGGTGTGTCCAAACACAACATTCAATGATGGGTCGCCAATCAGCGAGCACAAATGAAACGCGTTTGAAATGAGCCAATCACCAAGCATGACGGCGGTCTCATTGCCGCGCAATGAATTAATCGTGGCGCCGCGGCGGCGCGTATCGGCCTCATCTAGAACATCGTCATGCACCAGCGTGGCCATGTGGATCATTTCAGAAACTGCAGCCGCCATTTTGTGATTGCGCGAAAGAGCGGCTTCGTCCTCGCGGCCAGTTGCCGCCAAACCTGAAAGCAAGAGCAGCGTTGGACGCAACATTTTCCCGCGATAGCGCTCCACATGACGCGCGAGTTCATTTACGGCAGGCAAATCACTGCGCAATTGGCGGCGAAAAATTTCTTCCACTTCTTGAAGGGCTCCCGCCACTATTCCAGCGGCAGGCGCGCGGCGCCAAGCGGGCGCGAGTATTGCGAACGGATGCATTGGGAAGACTTTAGGCGAAGTTGCCGTTCATTTCCTGTTGTTGATTTACATAATTTTGCATTTTATTTTTCAGCGGCGATGTAGGCAATCCAGCCGGCGCATGCCTCGCCTTGCGTGGCCTTGCGGAAAATTCCATTGCCGCCGCCGGTGGCGTGATCGGTGCCTTCCCAATACACGGTACTGCGTTGAAAGCCCGCGTCGGCGAGCAATTCCTGCAACTCCGCAATGGTCCACAATCGCCAATCGTAGGTAAAAGCCTTGCGAATCTGCGTGCCGTCTGGAAACTTAAAGTGAATGTGGTTCAACACCTCGCCCGAAATGGGGTTGTACTTGGCGGTGTCCCATATATAGGTGAAGCCGTCCAAATTGCGCTCCTCATTTTGCTCGGAGAAACTTTCGTAGCCGCCGTAGCAGTCCAGGAAAAAAACGCCGTCTTTTTTCAGGCGCGTGCGCGCGAATTTAAAATAGCGCAACAGTTCCGCGCGCTTTTTAAATATGTAATACGAGAAGTTGAACGCGGCCACCACATCAACTAAGTCGCCCTTGTGTGAAAGCACATTTCCTTGCACGGTGTGCAAGCGTTTGTGCGCGCCAGGCGACAATTGTTGCTTGCGACGCGCCGCGCCCCATGCAAGCACGGATGGATCAAGGTCAACACCATACGCGTGATTGGTCGCGCGACGAATCACCCACGCGCTTGAGAGAATGTGCGTGCCACAAAAGTCCTCGCGAAATGTGGCGGGCAATCGATTGGTGATGGACTTGAACACCTTGTCCATGAACTCAACCTCCTCCGTTGGAGTTTGCACCGCCAATTCGTACAGTTCATGGCGGTCACTGGTGGCCGCGGTGCGCCAACCATTTTTACGCGCGGGTTTCGCGGCTGGTTTCTTCTTTAATTTTTCCAAGGCATTGACCGAAGCTTTAGCGCCGGAATTGGCCGCAACTTTTGCCGCGCCCTTGCCTAGCGCCTTGGCGCGCAACAATGTGCTAGTGGAATTTTTTACGCGTGGATGATTCATTTCTATAACGGACATGGGTGAAGCAAGTTAGCGAATTGCGGTGGCTTCGTCACGCAAGGCGCGGTCAAGCGCGGCGCGCGCAACCCAACCAATGACCGCTAGCGTAACTATGAAAATGACGATGCCCACAATCACAGCCATATATCCCTGATTTTTGGCTAGTGTTTGAATATCGGTGGCGCCCGTGGCGGAAGCCGAAGCTGCCATAAAGCACGCAAAAAATGTTCGCGGCGCAATGCCCACTGAGGATCCGATTAAAAATTCTGTCCAGCCCGCGCCGCAAGCCGCAAGCACCAAGTTGGTCACGGCAAACGGTCCACTTGGTGAAAGGCGAATCAACGCAATAATGCCCGTGGCTTTGAACGCATGTTCCTCAAGAATTGTTTTACGAATAATGCGCCAACGCTTGCGCGAGTCAATCCACGTTGCGACATGATCCGAGCACACCAATTTACTAATGCCAAAACCAATCGTGCTGCCGCCCAAATATCCGACGGCACACGCGGCGAAACCAAGCTCAACACCGAAGACCCAACCGCCAACAATGGTGGCAGCGTATGTTGGCAAGACACCAAGGCCCGTCAACACCGCGTAGCTTGCCGCAAAAATTATGGCGGCCTTGAAGTCTTCGCCACCAAGCCATTCATGTGCGGAGTTAATGTTGGCCAACAAAATCAGTCCGCACGTTAAAGGCAAAACGCACCACACGATGAACAAAACAAAACCTCCGCGCATGCCGCTGGGAAGCGTCTGAAAAAATTGCTTCCACGCGAATGGCGGAGGTGATTGCGTTGTCATTGAATCAATGGCGATTTACGCCGTAACCGCCACGCGCGCGTCCATGTGACGAATGATTTCGTGGGCAAATTCAGAGCATTTCACCTTGCGCGCGCCCTCCATCAAGCGATGGAAATCGTACGTGACGGTGCGCGCCGTGATGGCCGCGTCCATTCCAGAAATGATCAAGTCGGCGGCCTCGCTCCAACCCATATAGCGCAGCATCATTTCGCCGGACAAAATCACGCTGCCTGGATTCACTTGATCCAAGTTGGCGTACTTGGGCGCGGTGCCGTGCGTTGCTTCGAAAATGGCGTGACCTGTGATCTCATTAATGTTGGCGCCTGGCGCGATGCCAATACCACCCACTTGCGCCGCAAGCGCGTCGGACAAATAGTCGCCGTTCAAATTCATGGTTGCGATCACGTCAAAATCTTTGGCGCGCGTGAGCACTTGTTGCAACGTGATGTCGGCGATGGAATCTTTAATGAGCAACTTGCTCTTCCACTTTCCGCCGCCATGCGTCGCCGCCAACTTCATGGCCACATCAATCTCGGCGCGAATCTTGCCTTGTTGATCTGGCGTCATCATGTCGTAGCCCGGATCGATCATCTTGGCGTTGGCCTCGGTGGTCAGCTCGGCGTTGGCATCCTTGTTTCCAAAGATCCACGTCTCGCGCTCGCTCACGGTTTCATTGCGGAATTCCTTGGCCGCAAGCGCGTAGGCCCAATCCTTAAATGCACCCTCGGTGAACTTCATGATGTTGCCCTTATGCACAATTGTCAGGCTTTTTCGCTTCTCTTTCAGCGCGTACTTGATTGCGCTGCGGACAAGGCGCTCGGTGCCGTCCTTGGAAATTGGCTTAATGCCAATGCCGCTCGTTTCTGGAAAACGGATTTTTTTAAACTGCTCTGGAAACGCCAACTTGAAAGCATCCATAAATTTCTTGGCGTCAGGCGAGCCTTCCTTAAATTCAATGCCGGCGTAAATGTCCTCGGTGTTCTCGCGGAAGATCACGGCGTTCACATCTTCGGGCTTCTTCACTGGACTTGGCACGCCCTTGAAGTAGCGCACGGGTCGCAAACAAACATAGAGATCAAGTTTCTGACGCAGCGCGACGTTCAGACTGCTAATGCCGCCACCGATTGGAGTGGTGAGCGGACCCTTGATGCCAACAAGCATGTCGCGGAACGCGGTCAGCGTTTCTTCTGGCAACCATGAACCAGTTTTGTTGAAGGCTTTTTCGCCGGCGAGAACTTCGTGCCAGTGGATCTTGCGCTTGCCGCCGTAGGCTTTTTCAACCGCGGCGTCGAACACCATTTGACTGGCCTTCCAAATGTCGGGGCCGGTTCCGTCGCCTTCGATAAATGGAATGAATGGTTGATCTGGAACTTGAAGTCCGGCGGTGGTCATTTGAATTTTGCTTGGCATTGGGGTTCTCCATTTCAATAAAGGTAAATATTTTACGGCGAGTGATTTAAATTACTCGATGATTTATGGATCGGGTGGCGGCTCAAATGGCGGTGGTTCCACGGGCTCAGGTGTGGGCTGTGGAATTGGGGTGGTGTTAGGAGCAGTTAAGGGACTTGGACTTGTAACTGGACTCTCAACTGGCGGCGGCTCAATTGGCGCGGACTTTGGCTTTGAAATTGGTGCGGACTTTGGCTTTGAAATTGGCGCGGACTTTGGCTTTGAAATTGGCGCGGACTTTGGCTTTGAAATTGGCGCGGACTTTGGCTTTGTAATTGGCGCAGGCTTTGGCTTTGCGATTGGCGCAGGCGTAGGTTCTGCTTTTGGTGCGGGCGTAGGTTCTGCTTCGTTTGCTTGGTCTGGTTTAGGTCCACGCATGGAATTTAATTTTGGAGCAACCACTGGCTCCGCAATCACCACTGGCTCCGCAACATCCACTGGCTCCGCAACAACCACCGGCTCCGCAACAACCACCGGCTCCGCAACAATCACCGGCTCCGCAACAATCACCGGCTCCGCAACAATCACCGGCTCCGCAATAACCACCGGCTCCGCAACAACCACTGGCTCCGCAACAACCACTGGCTCCGCAACAACCACTGGCTCCGCAACAATCACTGGCTCCGCAACAATCACCGGCTCCGCAACAACCACTGGCTCCGCAACAATCACCGGCTCCGCAACAATCACCGGCTCCGCAACAATCACCGGCTCCGCAACAATCACCGGCTCCGCAACAACCACTGGCTCCGCAACAATCACCGGCTCCGCAACAACCGCCGGCTCCGCAACAACCACAGGCTCCGCAACAATCACCGGCTCCGCAACAATCACCGGCTCCGCAACAACCACTGACTCCGCAACAACCACTGACTCCGCAACAACCACCGGCTCAATTAAAGGATCCTCTACAGGTTGCGACATGTGATCTAAATCATTATTTGCTTGCGCAGTTTGAAGCGATTGCGTCCCTTTAGGAATGGCAATATCCGATGGACTTTTTGCGTCAGTGCTAGAAGTTGGAACCACAGGAAATGGCGCAGATCGATTCGGCAAACGAGCTGAATCCCTAGATGAATAAGCCGCAATGACTGGTTTTTTCTCCAGTGGCATGCCCCTAAGACGGCGTTCGACTTCATCCAAATAATGACTGGCCTGCAACCAAAAATGCGCTGGCACCGTGATGGTGCTTGTGGAAAATTCAACCGAGGGTGGATCCGCTTCAGTCAGTTGCGCGGAGAATTTCCACTCGATTTCTTCGCGCCGAGGCTCAGAACCTGGAACCACCACATCACGCACCAAATCACGCAGAATTTCAATACGACTTTGCCCGTCATCGCGCCACACTTTATTTTCAATCACAACCCAATCGGCGTAACGCGGATCGTCCGCAGCTTGCACCATGGCCTTCCAAACTTGATCACGCGTGTGGTCTGGAAATTCTCGATCCTTGGTGCCGCATGAGACCAACGCTGGAAATAAAATGATCCACAGAATTAAAAAAGTCCATCCGTTGCGGGTTGGTATTTGAGTTCTGGTCTGACGAAACGACATCATGGAGTACATATTTCTAATCACAGGACAAATTTGTGTGCACGCGTTGAACATCATCATGATCTTCCAAAGCTTCCACTAGTTTTTCCACTGTTTGAATTGTTGCTTCATCGACGGAAACTGTATTAAGTGGAACATATTCTATTTGAGCGCTTTCCACAGGAATCTTGGCCGCCTCGAGCGCCTCGCGGACTGCCCCAAACATGGCCGGGGCGGTGGTGATTTGCCAACCCTCATCGCCACATTGAACATCATCGGCCCCCGCCGCCAAGGCAATTTCCATCAGCGCGTCTTCAGTGGTGGCATCACGAACAATCAGCAGAATTCCCTGCTGAACAAAGCCAAACATGACGCTGTTGGGAACGCCAATCTTGCCGTCATTTTTGTCAAAAATAGTTCGGATTTCGGGCGCGGTTCGATTGGTGTTGGCCACCAACGCCTCCACCACAACCGCCACGCCACCAGGACCAAAGCCCTCGTAGCGAGTTGGCTCATAGCGCTCACTTTCCAAACCACCGGCGCCTTTCTTCACGGCTTTCTCAATGGTGTCGCGCGGCATGTTGCCGGCTTTGGCGTCAAGAATTGCAAGGCGCAGAGCCGAATTGAATTTTGGATCCACTCCTCCAGTGCGCGCCGCCACAATCACGGCGCGACTGAGTTTGCTCCAAATTTTTCCACGCTTGGCATCAACCGCGGCCTTGCGATGCTTGATGTTTTTCCAAACGCTATGCCCAGCCATTATTTTTCTCCGTGTGAAGTTGCCGCAGGTTCTTGCTTGGGCAACGATGGCGGCGCGGGATCAATCGACACGGGTGCAAAATCCATTTTCGCCAATTCAGGCGCGCCGCCTTGGGTAATGACCTTCAGTTTTTTCACAGCTCGATCAATTGCCGCGCCATCGTTGCGGTCGTAAAAGGCGTCGGCGTTCAACGCGCAAATTCCCCACTCACGCTGTTGCAATACTTGAAATGCCTTGACGATAATTTCGCGGGACGAATTATTCATCTGCGAGTCCTCTATCAAGCGCCAAAATTGCATTGCCATTTCTGTTTCGCCAATTCGATACAGGGCGTCGGCGTAGTGGTCCATGGATTCAGTCGAGACGCGATCCTTGGCCAATTCAACGGATTGGCGAAGTAGTGAAATTGCGCCTAATTCACCGGCTATATCAAGCAATTGACCTTTGCGATATGCCAACCACCCCGCCGTGTCCAACGTGCTTGGATCGTTGGGCGCCAACGCGAGAGCGCGCTTGACTAAATCGGTCGTGATGGAATCAATTTGATTGCGCTCCATACGAATCCACGCCAAATTATTCATTACGCCTGGGAGATCTGGCGCAAGCTCAAAGGCGGATTGAAAACATTCACCTGCGGCGGTGGGATTGCTGGCCATCAGAAATGCGTTTCCTAATTCCATCTGATCCTCGGCTTGCGTGGTGGTCAGCGGATCCTTGATTCGAAATTGATTGTGATCGCGCTCCTGTTGAAGCCGCTCGCTCGCCCTCTGCGTGCTCCCCTTGGAAATGATGCAAGCGAGTTCCGCACGAAAAAGTTGCGCCTGATCTTTCCCTTTGCTCAAGACTCCCACATCATAAAGCAACGATTCGGCGCGCATGCCCATGCCCTCATCGGCGAGCATTTGCGCGGCTTCAATCGTGGCGGTCACTGCCCACGCTCGCGCGAATTTTTTGCTCATGTCATTGGCCTGGTCCAAACTTCCATCCAACATTGCGTAGGCAAGGTACATGGGTTGACCCTGCGCGTCGGACAGCAGTGGCTTGGCTAGCGCCGCGACGAGCGACCGTCGATCTTTGATATTTTTTGGCAATTGAAACGCCATAGAAACCGCGCTTTGGCGCTGATTTTTTGACATTTTTGAGCCCTGGGACAAACTTAGAATTTCTTGCGCCGCGCTGTTTGGATCAAATGAAAGAGCGAATTCAATCCGCTCCAATTGAGATCGACCCGTCGCATTTTTCACCCGCGCTGGCGCGTTCATCATGACACTCCAAGCCTCTGTTTTTTTTCCGGCGGCGATCAAACTGCGCACGCATCCACGAGTGAGCGCGTCGGAATCGGGATCGAGTGCGGACGCGGCCTTGAGAATTTCAATCACTTCGAGCAATCTCCCTTGCTGCGCCTGGCAGGAAAGATCCGCTTCACCAAGTTCCGACACCGCGGGATGGGACAGCGACAATGCTTTCAGAAATTTTTCCATTTCAGACAGTCGACCAGTATCCCCCGCAGCGGCAACCAACGCTTGCCCCACCTCGACATCAAGTGGGTCTTCTATAAATAGCAAGCGCAATGAATCCAATGCGGCTTCGGATTGACCGCGTCGCTTGGCCTGCAAGGCCTTCTCACGAAAAAATTCACGCTGCACCTGTTCGGATTTTGCGGATTTGACAATCTCCAACGCATCCTCATCCGGCGCGATCGCACGATCTGGCACCGCTACCTGCAAAAATTTTCGCGCTGGCAAGCGATCATTCGGACTCGCGGCCATTGCTCGTTCGAGCGAATTTCGCACCTCAAGAACGGCTTCGCGTTGTCGTTCATAGGGTATCCCACCCGTTGGATCCAAGGCCACCGACAAGTCAATCGCGGCACGGACCATCCACGCCTTGGAATTCTTTTTATTCAATGCGATAGCTTTTTCCGCGTACAAAATGGCTTTTTCAGTTTCTCCGCATTCAAGATAGGCCTGCGCTAACGCCGAGTACTCGTCGCATGATTTCACGTCGCATACGGATTCAAGGCGCTCTATTTGGGCAAGATCTTGCTCGATGGCCAAGGCTTTCAACGCCACGATTCTCGCAGCACTTCCAAGAGCATCAGCAGAATTTGTGTAAGGCTCAATAGTGTTCAGCGCCAACAACGAATCAAATCCAATTAAATCAAACCATGCGGCAAGAAGAGCGCGAGTGGCGTTGTTGATGGGCTCACTGGTGACAGGGTTTGTTGCAGAGATGGGAACTCTGCTATTGGATGATGGGTTCTGAATATCCGTACGAAGTTGCTTGGCGGCAATAGGCAACGTGCGCAAGGCTGCCGCCCAAGGCGCCGCGGACATTGGTTTTTTTTGAACTTGCTCCAAGGCCATTTGAAGAACGACATCAATACCTTGGTGCGAGGCAATACATTGCGCGGCCTCACTCATTGCCAGAGGATCTTCAAACATAGACGTATCCGAGGTGAGGATAAAATTCGCCGCTTGCTCATGACCTTTGGCCAACATGCTGCGGGTGTAAATCACATCTGGCGCCGAAATGTCAGATTTAAAATCCTCGTTTAATGGCTGTGATACGCCATTTTTTAGCAACCATTGAATTGCGATTGGCGCACCAGATCGACCTGGAGAATCTGGCTGCTCCAACGTGGACTGGATGAGTTTTGTCGCGGCATCAAGTTGCCCAGCGCAGGCAAGCGCCCAAACCACTGCAGGCAAAATTGTCGCGTCACTCGTATCGGATTGCCCTAGAGATGTGGAAAATGATTTCGCGGCATTGTCCCATTGTCCCACGCTCGCTTCGCACTCGCCAGCAAAACGGTAAAGATCTTTGCTGTGGGTACCAGGAATTTTTCCCTCCGCGGAGACCTCCGTGCTCAAAGAAATTTCCAACTGGGCGGCTTCATGAAAGCAAGTCGCCGCGGCTTGAAAATAATGAAGTTCACGCAAGGCAAACCCCAATCCCGTATCTGTCGCAATCTGCATTTTCAAGCGCGCGTTTGTTGACGCAACAGTCACCCATACTCTTCGCGCGAGAAATAATTTCTCGGCGGCGGGCAAAAACTTTTTACCCGATAGAAGATTCAGCCCGCTCGACAGCAACGCCTCAGCATCGTTGGGATCAAGCGCCAATACTTGGCTCCATGCGCTTAACGCTGGCTCTTTGCGACCGACTCCATCAAGAATGCGCCCAATTTCCCGCCACGCCAAGATATTTTTGGGGTCGACGCGGACGAATTGTAAAAGCAATTGCATCGCTTGATCAGGCTCGCGCTGACGCATGTGCGCGCGGACTTTGGACAACCATGCGGGATCTGCCTCCGTTGGAGTTGGCGCGGCGGGTTGCGCAGACTTTACGGGGCATATTTTCTTTTCAATCTCGTCCAGCGATTGCAAAGAAGTCGACATGTCTGGAGTCGATTTGATCGACATGTAGAAGGGCGGCGCGAATGATTTGAACTCGCCCGGTTTTTCTACAAGAGTTTGCGCGTGAACAATGTGAATGGGCGACTGCAATAGCGTTGCGCAATACGCGAAACCCACCCACAACATCCGTGCCCAAATCGACCGGTACATTCATCTACTCACTTGCGTGAAGGTCGCTTCGGTGTTGCTGCGCCAGTTTTGCGCGCGGTCTTTCCAACTCGCGCGGGACGACCCGACACCAAGTAGCGATCGACGGCTTTGCGAATGGCCACGTGCGTGGACACCGCGTCCTCGGCGCGAACGTGGCGCAGCATCAGTTGCGAAATATCCGCCGCCGAACCAGCCGCGGTCAGAATGTCGGACTCCACCAAAAGTCGAATGGTGGTGCGATCCATGGGCACGGCGTGAATATTCAACCCCAGCAAACACACGCGCGCCGCCACAAATGATGGGATTCCATCGAGGTTTTCAATGTAACTCTTGGCGTCGCGCTTGGGAATGGTCATGAGATGTTCCAGACTGACCTTGTGTTGTCGTTTGAAAATATCATGCAGGGCGCGGCGCAACAATACGCAACGATCGTGCGCCTCTGGATAACGCACGCCAATGGTCTCGACCATTTCCTTGACAAGCGAGACGCGCAGATCGTTGAAGTCGACCATGTCATGGCGAATGCGCGACATGGCGTGCTCGGTTTGATCACGCGATGCGTCGGTCAGCAGAAAACTCTCGATCAACAACTCGATCAAGTCGGTTGGCGGAGTTGGATCCTTGCCGATGTTGGTGCGGACAAATTGGGCGAACTTGGTTGTGTAGAGTTCTGGCTTGGCAGTCATGATTCCTCAGATTGAATGTGGTCTTGGGTGCGGGAGTATGCGAACTGAAATGGATTTATAATTTATGTCTATATGAATATGGAATTAAGTTTCGTCTTGCCCCGAGGCGGCTTGCGTGGAGTCGTCCGCGGGGATTTCTCCGCGCGACACACTGGCCGCGTGCATGGCGGCGTCGAGCGCTGCTTGTTTCTTAAGCGAATCATCAAGTTGAAATTCCAAGCGTGGAAGACGGCGAATTTCGATCTTTTTAATCATGCCCGCCTTTAATCGCCCGCTGGCGTGGCGCAACGCGGCAATGGCCAACATGCCACGCTCGCCTGGCAAAACCGAAATATGAAATCGCACCGTGGAACGATCTGGAGTCATGACCGCGTCAAGCACGCTGATCAAGCAGCCTTCAACGCGCGGATCGGACAAACCCTCCGCGATGGCCGACTGCATGGCGCGACGAAGCGCCGAGGACAATCGTCCAGCGGTGCGTTCATCCGATGGCTCGTGGTCGTTGCGGTTCATCGTGTGGCCGGCATTGATCGAGTCACGGTTGAAGTTCGATAGCACTCAAGCACATCGCCCGCCTTGATGTCGTTGTAGCCAACAATCTTCATGCCGCATTCCATGCCGGCGCGCACTTCTTTGGCGTCGTCCTTGATGCGTTTGAGTTGCTCCAGTCGGCGGTCCTTCTCAATCACAATGCCATCGCGCGTGACGCGGATTTGCGCGTTGCGCTCCACCACGCCATCGGTGACATAGCAACCAGCGATCATGCCAACCTTGGAAATCTTGAACACCTCGCGCACTTCGGCGTGGCCCAGAACTTCCAACTTAATTTCCGGCGTCAACAAGCCGCTGGCGGCCTGGGTGACATCGTCCACCAACTCATAAATGACTTCATACAGCCGAATTTCAACGTTTTTACGTTCCGCCAACGCGCGCGCCTTGCTGCTGCTGGTGACATTGAAACCAAGAATAATGGAGCCCGTGGCCTCGGCCAAAGAGACATCGCTTTCATTAATGCCGCCCACCGCGGAGTGGCGAACATTCACCGCGACCTCGTCGGTCTTGATCTTGCCCAGAACGGTGCGCAGCGTTTCCATGCTGCCTTGCACATCGGCCTTCACAAGAAGACCAAGCTCCTTCACTTGCTCCTTGCCCATGTGCTCAAAGATGTTGTCAAGCGTGATCTTTGGCGCCGCAAGTTCGCGCTCGCGCTCAATGCGACGGCGCTCATGCGCGGCGTCCTCGGCGTCTGGCAAACTTTTCACGCAGAAGAATTTATCGCCCGCGTCCGGCATCATGTCAATGCCGCTGATGGCGACCGGCGTGCTTGGGCCAGCTGAATCAACGCGCTGACCCTTGTCGTTGACAAGATCGCGCACGCGACCAAAGGCGCGGCCAATGACAACGAAGTCGCTGCGATTTAAAGTTCCTTCTTGCACGATCAAGCGCGCGACTGCGCCGCGGCCTTCTTCAAGCTGCGCCTCCAACACGGTGCCTTGCGCCAAACCCTTGTAATCCGCCTTCAAACCAAGCAATTCCGCTTGGTAATCAAGCACATCCAGCAACTCTTGAATGCCCGTGTTCTTGGCGGCGCTGGTCTTGATCACTTCAGTTGAACCGCCCCACTCCACCGGATTCAATCCGTGCTCGGCGAGTTGTCCATTAATGCGCTGGATATTTTTCTCCGTGGCTTCCGGCTTATCAATTTTATTCAGCGCCACAACAATCGGAACACCCGCGGCCTTGGCGTGGTTGATGCTCTCAACACTTTGCGGCATGACGCCGTCGTCCGCGGCAATGACCAACACAACAATGTCGGTGACCTTGGCGCCGCGCGCGCGCATGTTGGTGAATGCCTCGTGGCCCGGCGTGTCAATAAATGTGATGACGCGATCTTGATCGCCGGCCTTGACCGGAGTTTGAAACGCGCTGGTGGCCTGCGTAATTCCGCCGGCCTCGCCCGCGGCAACGTTGGCGTTGCGAATGCGGTCAAGCAAACTTGTCTTGCCGTGATCAACGTGGCCCATGATGGTGACCACGGGACTGCGCGGACGCTCATCGCTGCGCACGCGTTCCTTGAATCCAGCTTCGATAATGTCCGCGGCGCTGCGCGCCTCTTCGATCACCAATTCAATGTCAAACTCAAGCATGGTTTCAAGCGCTTGATCGGAGGTGATCACGCTGTTAATTGTGGCTGTTGTGCCCTTCATAAAGAGCTTTTTCAGAATGTCGCCGGCCTTCACGCC
>CANJIC010000023.1 GCA_947474205.1 Planctomycetaceae bacterium
ATGTTGCGAACGCTGGGCCACGCCACGCGCATTGGGCACAATTCGGCGGCCACGGCTTGATCGCACCAATCACTTGCGCTTGGTTCGTTCACCATTCCTGCGGCAATCACTGCATATCCAGCGGCGGTTGCGGCGCGCGCGGCAACCGCAAGTTGTTCGCTTTGCAAACCGCGCGTGGTGTTGGCCATGGTTTGTGCGGCTTCGGCGGAATTTAAAAATGGTTGTTCATCATGGGGCACGCCACAAAGTTGATATGGCTGATAGGGCGCAAACGGAAATGCAATGGCGAAGGCGACCACTTCGCGCCCGTTGGGCGCCGCCAAACGCACGCCAATGCCCTTCCACAATTCGCCTTCTTCTACGGGTGATTGCGCCCAAGAAGTGATCACTCCAGCGCCCCGGCCAGCGCCCGGCAGCGCGATCCATGTTCTATGTGTCGCTGCCGCCAAAGCCGTGGCGGCACATTCCCCGCGCGCGACAAAGACAATATCAACTGGAAAATCTTCCAGAATTTTTTGGGCGCGCGCCACGCGTTCTTGATCCGTCAACTTATTTCGCTCGCCCGCGCAGCCAAGATCTAACGTGAGCACCTGTACGGACGCCGGCGCGGTTGTTGTTGGCGACGACGGCGTTGCTGTCAGTGTTGGTGAAGTTGCCGGCGTCGATGAAGTTGCCGGCGTCGATGAAGTTGCCGGCGACGGCGTTGCTGTCAGCGTCGGTGAAGTTGGCGGCGTCGATGAAGTTGGCGGCGTCGATGAAGTTGGCGGCGACGGTGTTGCTATCAGTGTTGGTGAAGTTGGCGGCGTCGGTGAAGTTGGCGGCGTAGTTTGATTCGCTCGAGCCGCAGCGACCACCTCCGCACCAACGCCCCCACACAACAAAGCCGCGGCGATCTGCGTGCGCAATACAAACTTTCCCAATGACTTCGTGAAATTTCTAATCGTCCATGGCGGAAAGTGCGTCATGCAATACGACCATTAGTTGGGCGCGCTTGAGGCATTGTTCACGGTCAATGTCAGGGTTAATGCCTTTACAGGCGCGACATTTTTTTCCCAAGGTCGCACCAGCACAAATGAAACCTTCACTGTGCCCACACTTTTTCCATGCACAACAAAAATTGTTCGCACTCGTCCACCCACAACACCCGTGTCAACAGGCGCAATTTCTGGCGGCTCGTCAACCAAGATAAATGGATCATTTGGCAATTGACATTGCCACTCGTAACCCGTGCCCGCGTTTGATTCCAACGCAACTTTAAATTCCTCGCCCACCGCGACAGTTTTATCAAGGGAATTTTCTAGATCCAACACTTCACCTTGATCAAGCGAGGAATTCTCAGGCGCGGGTTTCTGTCCCAAATTCGCAATGCGCCGAATCGCCATGACGGGCGGCGCTCCCCCACCAGAGCAACTTGCAAGCGGCGCAATCACGCCCGCGCAAACACCCAACAAAAAAATGTGTCGGCACAAGATCAACATGATTGCACAATTTTTTCGACCGCCAAGAATTCCACCTGCACGCCGGGGTTCTCGCTAATCCATGCGTATTGCACAATGCCTTTGGCGTCTATCACGAACGCCGAACGCTTGGCCACGCCTTTGAGCCCCATTAAATCTTCATGCAACGCCCCATAGGAGCGCGAAACATCCTTGTTGAAATCGCTCAGCAACGGAAACGGAATTTTCTCCAACTCGCGAAACTTGGCCGCGACAAATGGGGAGTCCACGCTCACGCCAAATACTTTGCAACCCATGCCGATGAATTTGGAATAGTCGTCGCGAAAGTGGCACATCTCTTGCGTGCACACTGGGCTGAAGGCCAGTGGGAAAAATAACAAGACCACTTTTTCATGGCCAATTACTGGCGCCAAATCCACTACTTGACCAGGCTGACATGGCAACGCGAAGGCGGGCGCTTTAGAACCAACGGAAATAAGCATTGCAAAAACTCCAAGAAGGTGCGGCGCGACCAACCATTGCGGCCGCTGAAGCCACAACGGTAGCAAGATGCGCCTTCATGCACCACTTACCCACACAAAAAGTGGCGTTCTGTGGACTTGCAAGTGGAATACGCGAGCAAATTGGATTATTTGAAAAATCTTCCAGAAAAAAGGCGGCAATTTTTAAAGTGACTTCACCAGCCAGCATGATGCGTTCACCGCAACATGCGGAGAAATGGAGCCTTCGATGAATCGCCACATCGCATGCATATTGAAAAGCCTCTGGGTGTTTACGCAATTTCTTAACAGCACGTCCCAAGCGCAAGACACTCCCTGTTGCGTAGCCCACGCGGGCGTGGGCTGCATGAATCAAGAATGCAGCGACACAATCTGCCAACTGGATCCATTTTGTTGTTCCTTGGCATGGGATGAACGCTGCGCAATGGAGGCCGGCGTGCTGTGCGATTCCTGCCGCGCCACCAGCGCGTGCGAAGTGCCGCTTGCGGATTTGCAAGAACTCACCATGTGTGAACTGGACGTACCCGTTCAATGCGGCGCACCAGAAGATATTCGAACGCTGATTCCTGATTTGAAATTTGGCGGGCGCGCGTGGAGCACGCAAACCAGCCGCGATGTGGATTGGTTTGAAATCTACTTGGATTCACCGCAATTGCTCAGCATTGAATTGTGGACTCAAGGATCGATCGGCGTGGTGATTCTGGACGATCAGTGTCCGCCTACCACGCTGGCCGAGGGCGTGGATGGATGCTCATCCATCACGCAAGCATGCGTGCCCGCCGGCATCACGCGCGTTGTTGTGCGCTCGCTGTTGTTTGAAAACATTTCCTGCGAAGATGATCGCTCGCTCTACACAATTCGAACCAGCCTTTCGCCTTGCACGCTGGATCGTTTAGTGAATGATCGCTGCGACATGGCGCTGCCGATTGGCGTTGGTGAAACGTACACCGACACAACCAACGCCACCACCGAGCCCACATGGATTGCAAGTAGTTGCGACGAGGGCGCGGGACTGGCCTTCACCCACGATGCCTGGTTCAATTTCACCGCCAACTCTTCTGGAATTTTTCAAGTGAACACATGCCTCGCTCCAACATTTGATTCGCGTCTTGCGGTGTACATGAATTGCGGCGGCGACTTGCTGGCATGCAGTGACGACGCGTGTGAGGACAACGGCGCAAGTTGCGAATTTCAATTGAACTGCGGCGCAA
This sequence comes from Planctomycetaceae bacterium, assembly GCA_947474205.1. The sequence continues at coordinate 3,169 of CANJIC010000023.1, forward strand.
CGGCTTTAATTCGAGTTGGCGGGTGGGGTTCTGGGGGACCAATAACTCTATCAATTACGCCGGTATCAACTATCTCATGCACTTGCCCCGCTGATCTAGACGGCTCGGGCGAGGTGGATTCCAGCGATGTCGCGCTCTGTCTGATGGAATTAGGCTCGGAAAACAACTTGATTGACCTAGACGGCGACGGAGAAGTCTCTAGCGGCGACCTAGCCTTGATTCTGTTGTCAACGGGCGCATGCAATTCTGAGCCAATGAATTGATGAATTATGGAACTTTGATTCCATAGCGTTCGGACTTATAGTGTTCCGATGCGTTTGGATATTGTATTTCATTTTGGATCAAACCATAGTTCAACTGCGACTCATACATTGAGAAACTTTAAATCTCATTTTCTATTTGGTCATGACGCCGTGACGTTGCTGCGCGCGACAGCGCTTGTGTTCATGGTGGCCGTGTTGGGTTTGGCGGCTGGCGCATTTGCGCAATCAGAAGGATGTGGATTTGGTCCATGCGGAGAAACGCACGTGGGAACTGGTTGCGTTGATATCAATTGCTGCTCAAACGTGTGTGCCTATGCGCCTCATTGCTGTGATACCAGCTGGGATCAAGATTGTTTAAATTGGGCGAATGATATTTGCCAGATCTGCGGTATTCCTGGTCTGGGATCATGTTTCATTTCACGGGACAGGGCTTCGTGCGCTGACCCGGTCTGCTGCGCTTTGGTGTGTTCTTTCGATTCATTCTGTTGCGAAGCGGTGTGGGACTTGACATGCTCCATAACCGCTCAAGATATTTGCACCTTGCCGCCGCCAATGGCTTGCGGCGATCCATTGGCTGGAGATTGCTTGACCCCCCACGGAAATTCCAGTTGTTCAGATCCAATCTGTTGCGCGACCGTTTGCGCGGGCATGCCCAATTGCTGCTCCGTGATATGGGATGATATTTGCACGGTAGCGGCCTCCAATCTGTGCAACAATTCTTGCACGCTGCAATGTCCAGTGAATACCAGTTATGAAACTGAGGCTTGTGGCTCCCGCACAAATGATCCGAGCATTCGACCCGATACGGTTCTGCCCAATACGCCGCAACCAATTGGAACCAATTCCACCATTTGTGGATCACTCTTCACAACAAATGAAGGAACGTTGATTACGGATGTGGATGTCTACTCCCTGGATCTACGCTACATGGACACTGATCACGACGGATTTGTCAAAGTGGCCATTACGCTTTCGGCAATTCGTCCGGTGTTTGCGGCGCTTGTTCCACAAAATTCCACGGCGACCGCATTGCCTGGAGCACAATTGTTGGTCAACGCGGCCGGTTGCGCTTCGGGTCGTGAATGGATGTGCGTGGCGCCGTTGAAGTATTGGGTTGTGGTCGCGCCTGGAACCAACGGAATCATTTCAAACCAATTATTTGCGTGTGAAGATGGCAAATACTGGTTCCAAATTCAGACCTCCGCCGCGTGCAGTCTTCCCTGCACCAACGCCACTGGCAGTTGCTTTAGCGTGCATGCATCTCCAAGTTGCGTGAATCCAGCGTGTTGCTCATTGGTGTGCGAAACCATTCCCTATTGCTGCGAAACCACTTGGGACGAAGATTGCGCCACGATTGCCGCGTTGGACTGCGGAGCGCCCGCCCCAAGCAATGATTCATGCGCAACCCCGCTCAATATTTCCGCGGCTTCGACTTCAATTTCAATGTTGGGATCCACTGCAAGCTTGCCCGCGTTTTCTTGCCCGATCAATAACACTGCAACCGGTGGCGATGTCTGGTTCAGCTGGACTCCTCAAGCTCACTCACGCAGCACCTATCAAATCGATGTGTGCGGAACCACGGTCGACACCAGAATGGAAGTGTTCAAGGGGTCTTGCTCGGATCTCACGCTTGTCGCGTGCTCGGACAACAATATTTTCTGCGATCCAAATCGTGGAAGCCGGGTTTCAATTTCATCGGAGTGTGGCGCCTCGTATTTAATACGACTTGCCTCGGTGACGGCAACCACCGGGTTTGCCACGCTTCATGTCACGGCCTTGTCAGATCAAATTTCTTGCTGCGTTGCGGATTTGGACGCAAGCGGCCAAGTTGACAGCAACGATGTCGCCTTGGTTCTATTGGACTTCGGTGTATGCGATGGTTGCGCAACAGATCAAGATGGTTCAGGCATGGTGGATTCGGGAGATGTTGCCCTAATCCTGCTGAATTCTGGCGCTTGCCCCTGAGAGATTATCTTTCACCGCGAACGCGCCATGGAGTGCGTTTCACAAATTCATGAAGTCGAGCGTGAACTGCCCAGCGCATTGATGATGTTCGTTGTCACAACATTTCACTGGGCGTGTCAACGCTTAACAAGCGCCGCATGATTTTTCCAGTGGCGTTGCGCGGCAGTTCCTTGCGCGCGCGGATGGCGCGCGGAACTTTGAACTGCGCCATATGTTCGCGGCAGTGCGCGCGCAACGCGGCTTCATCAAATGTGAAACCTTCGTTCATTTCCACAAACGCAAGCGCGGTTTCGCCACGACTTTCATCGGCGGCGCCAATCACGGCGCTGGCCTTCACGCTTGGATGTCGATTCAGCGCCTCTTCAATCTCGCGCGGAAAAACATTTTCGCCGGCAATGATCAACATTTCCTTGATGCGACCCGTGATGTACAAGTGCCCATCGTCATCCAATCGACCCATGTCACCGGAGCGGAAAAAACCGTTGTCATCAAAAACTTGCGCGGTCTCCGCGGGCAAATTCCAGTAGCCCTGCATGATGTTTGGACCGCGCATGCGAATCTCGCCATCTTGATTGGCGCCAAGGCGATTGCCCTGCGCGTCCACGATCCATTGCTCCACGCGCGGCAAGGCGCGGCCAACACTGCGCGCGCGATATTCCGCGGGCAAACACCAATTGGTCACGGGACTGGTTTCGGTCAGGCCATAGCCCTCGGAAATTCTTACGCCAAACTTGTCAAAGAATTCGTTGGCCACGCTGGCTGGAAGCGGCTCGCCGCCACTGACGGCGTAGCGCAACATTCCCAAATGCTCCTTGCCCCCGCTTTTTTGCGCGGCCAACGCGTGGTACATGGAGGGAATAGCCACGAAGACAGTGGGTTGATGGTGCTTGCCCAGTTCAAGAATTTTTCGCGGCACAAACTTGGCGGTGTAGATGGCTTTGGCGGCGATAGCCAGCGGCAGCAATGTGAGAATGGTCAATCCGAAAGAATGAAACTGCGGCAACACGCCAAGCAAAATATCTTTGCGCGTGAAGGTGGCCCAGTTCACAACTTGATCAATGTTGGCGGCAAGATTTCCGCAGCTCAACATGACGCCCTTGGGCTTGCCACTGGTGCCGCTGGTGTACAGCAACACGGCAAGTTCATTGTCGCCACGGCGCTTGGCGCGGCGCATGGGTGGCAGACCCTTGAAAGAGATGTCCTCCATCAAGAGCGGATTCATGGACGCGGTTGGACCGCCTATGAACTCAAGCATGGGCTTGACCGTGACCACGCAATCAACGCCCGCGTCGCGGCAGACATATTCCAAGTCGTCGCGCGACAGCAAATAATTCAGCGGAACCGCGCTCTTTCCAAGCATCCATGTGGCCAGCAATGCCGCCGGAAAAAGACCGCTGGTAGGAAGCATGATCGCGACCCGCTCGCGTTTGGTGGTCTGTTCAATGGCGCGCGCAATGTGCCACGCGGCCACAAGCAAGGTGAGACCTTTCCACTGGCGTTGATCGTCTTGCACAAAGACATGCGCTGGATGGCGCAGAAGTTGGCGTTGAATATCAAGCAGGAGTTTCATTTGTGGCGATACAGTACGCCAAGAGAATGCGCTTCTCAAACGTGGCGGCTTGCGCGCCCTACACGACTGATGGACTGGACTGTGATTCACTTTGTGTCTGAGATTGATTCAGCACACGGTGCTCAACTTGCTTGAAAGGAATTCAATTGGACAACTGGCATTTCACGTTGGCTTCATGCGCTGAAACTTCGCGCCACGAACATGCGCCCACCACCACGCGGCGCGTGGTTGTGCGATCCATTGTGCGTTGCGTGGCGTTGCTTGCGGTTGTCTGTACGGCGGCCTGTCAAAGCGCGCAGCCTGACCGACTCGATGGCGCCATCAATAGTTATGAATCTAAGAATTGGAAACAATCACTTGAGCAAGCCAGCGTGGTGCAGAATGAAACATCTGGCGCGGTGCGTGATCAAGCGGCGTTTCTTGCGGGATTGTCGGCGTATCAAATGGGCAATTACGCAGAGGCGCAAACGCGCTTTCAAATTTCAGAGCAAAGCATGGACGCTGAAACAGCGGGCGAAAGCAAAGTTATGTTGGGCGATTTATTGGTGCACCAAAAGCGCTACGGTGACGCCGCCAATTATTACGACGCGGCGGCCAACAAACTTTCAGGCGAGGCCAGCGCGCGCGCCAAAGATTTGGCCGCGGCGTCTCGAGACCCGGCGCGCGCTGGCAAAGTGTTGTCCATGCCAGAGCCCGCCATGAGCATGAATGGAAACTCGCTGGCCACGCAAAATAATTCGGCGCCCGTTAATAGCGTGACCATTGCCACAAACACCGCCGCGCCTTCAAGTGGCTTTGAAAAAGATTCCGGTCCGCCGCCTGTGTCCAAGCCCAAGAAGCCCGCAACTACAGCGGATGACAAACCCGCCAAACCAGCGAAGCCGGCGAAAGTTGCGGATGACAAGCCCGCGAAACCATCCGACGCCTCCAATAAAAAAGACGCCAAGCCCGCACCTAAAAGCACGGGAAAGAAAGTTGATTCAGATGCGTTCGTGATTCAAGCTGGAAGTTTTATTTTGGAGACCAGCGCCAAGAATCGCGCCAAAGAACTTGCCAAGGCCGCGTCTCGAAATGGAATTGAAGCGCCCAAAGTAGTGGCGTCAAAATCTAAGAGCGGTCAAAAAATTTGGATTGTGTATGTGGGAGAATTCGAAACACGCGCCGAGGCGGAAAAAGCCATCAAGAAATTGGGGCGCAAAGACTTAGTGGTGATTGAGAATCCCAAGTAACTTTTTTAGCCTGCGCGATTTATATTCGACAGCCACAAAAATATTAGGTTGCGTCTGCGTGTGTCATGTTGTGAACATGCGTGCAATTTAAATTCATGTTCAATTCGATTTGGATGCGGCTCTGCATGCAACTCTGCATGCGGATCTTCATGCAACTCTGCATGCAACTCAAGGCTTGTTCATCATGAAGGTCGCCGTGCGCTCAAAGTACGCCATCATGGTGGCGAATATGGGCTCTGGAATTTCGGCGTCACGCAACGCGCCGCGCATGCAATCAACCCAGTCGTTGCGCATGGCAAGGTCAATTGGAAATGGTGCGTGGCGCATGCGCAAACGCGGATGTCCCTTGCGATCGCTGTAGGTTTGCGGGCCACCAAAATATTGAATGAGAAACTCCGCCTGATTGCGGATGGGTTCCTGCAAGTCATGTGGAAAAATTGGGCGCATGCGTTCATGCTTGTCCACGTGCGCGTAGAAAGCGCGCGCAATAACCCAAAATTTTTCCGCGCCAAGTTGTTGGTAAATGCTTTGCTCCCCGGCGCGCTCGGCGGCGGGATCAACCGAGGCGATTGGCAGCGCGACATCGTGTGGCTGATGTGGTTCTGGAGTTGGCTCTTGCATTGATGTCATCCTAGGCGCGACAAAATCGCGCGCAAGGTGGCGCTACGCCAAACATTTTCGTAGCGCCGCCACCAAGCGCTCGTAGTGCGCGGGCTCATTATGAATGGCGGCGCTGACACGCAACAACCATTGCTGATTCCACAGGAAAATTGGAACTTCTATCCGCTCGACATCAAGTAAGTGCTTCTGCATTGCCTCGGGTGTTTGAAACTTTTGCTGCAAGAATGCGGGCAAGCGCACGCTGGCCATGCAACTCAGCATGCAACCATCCAGCGGCGAAATGGGCTCGATCGACAATTCAGCGCACAACAATTGGTGCGCCCACGCCGCCAACTGATGGTTGTGGCGCAGCACGCGCTCCGCGCCAAGTTCCTCAAACCACTCCAGCGCGGCAGGAATGGAATTCCACGCACTCAGATCGCGCGTTCCCTGCCAATCAAATTCACTGGTGAATCCATTGGCAAATTCATGGCTGATGACGCATGGATGAATGTCTTTCTGGAATTGGGGCGCCACCCACACAAACGCGCTGCCACGCGGAGCCATGGTCCACTTGTGCAAATTGGCGGCGTAAAAATGCGCGCCCAACGTGTCAAGCGAAAGTGTGAGCGCGCCGGGCGCGTGCGCTCCATCCACCAACACGTGCGCGCGCGTTCCCTTGACAGCGTCAATAATTTTTCGCACATCAAAGCGCAACGCGGTTGGACTTGTAATGTGATCAATCACAATCAAGCGCGTGCGCGGCGTGATCGCGTTCAAGATGCAATTCATGGCGTGGTCCTGATCGCGCACGGGCAACGCGATTGGAACTTCAACCACGCGCGCGCCAGTTTCTTGCGCGCGAAATTTCATGGCTTGACGCACCGCGTTGTAGACGTGATCGCATGTGAGCAATTCATCCCCCGCTTCAAAGCGCAGCGAGCGCAAGACCGCGTTCACACCCTCGGTGGCGTTGGTGACAAATCCAAGATCATTCGCCTGGCAACCCACAAAGCGCGCCAACGGTTTCTTCACCGCCGTCAATGATTCAATATTGCGCCGGCCAATCCACTCGATTGGGTTGGATTCAATGCGCATCCGCCAGGCTTCTTGAGCTTGCCGAACAACCCTTGGCAGTGAGCCAAACGAACCATGGTTTAGGAAGGTCAGATTGGGGTCCAAGGCAAATTCAGCCTGAATTTTTGGTCCAAATGGCTGCGGCGGCTGGATTGCAATGGACATTTTGAAACTTTAACAGACTTTTTGTCAGAAATTTTGGGTGATTTAGACTGATCGTGCTTTGTTTGGCTAACATGTGCCTAACAAATGTACAGAACAAATACCGAACCTGCCGATGCATCTCCAACTGCTCAGTTCAAACCCCTGGAGAAACCAAATGAATCAATCACACGCAACAACAATTTCAGTCGCACGCCTTGCAGCATTTGGCGGGCTCGCACGCCTCTTTCAAAGCGTCGAATCAATCAACAGCACATTTGCGGGCACTCACAAATCAAGCCGCCAAACCACTTCACAGGCGCAGGCAACGGCAACCGAAGAACCCCTGCTGCGTTTTGGTCCAGGCGGATCATTTGTGACCAATTACCACCCGTATCGCGGCGGACTAATGGTTGTGGCGGGCCAGGCAACTGCCGGTCAGAAATCGTTGGTGCGCGAAGTTTCAGATTGGTTGGAACGCGCCTTGGGAATCCGCCGATGGCGTTGGCAGGAACACGGCGCGCCAACATCGCAGGCAATCAATCACACGGTGCAAGAACCTGTTGTGGAAATTGCGCCTGCGCATGCGCAACCACTGCATACCGCTTCGCGCAATTCATCTTCTGTCGCTTTGAATGTTTCCAATTTCATATCGTCTGGCAACGCTGGTCCATCGCCTTGGCGGCATGGTCGCTGGTCTGCCCAACTCTCCGTTTCAAACACACTCGCAAGGACTTTGCAACATGTCAATGAGCCTCACACCGCAACAAATTCGCATCTTCCGCTTTGTGCGGGACTACCGCAACAGCAAGGGCTATTCCCCGACCATGCAGGAGATCGCCAACGAACTCGGCGTGAGCAAAGTCACGGTCTTCGAGCACGTCGAGGCGCTGATCGAAAAGGGTGCGCTGGTGCGCACGCCCAACAAGGCTCGCTCTTTGGAAATTGCGACTGACGCGGAATTGCCGGACGAGCGCGCCAATGAACATGAGTTGCCGCTGATTGGCCGCATTGCGGCTGGGCACCCCGTTGAGAAATACGAGCAATCGGAAACGCTGCGTCTGGACACTATTTTTGGCACGCGCTTAGGTCAGCGCGGCAATTTATTCGCGCTGCAAGTGGACGGCATGAGCATGCGCGATGAGGGAATTTTGGACGGCGATTATGTGATCGTGGAGCAGCGCAATGTGGCGCGCAACGGCGAGCGCGTGGTGGCGTTGCTGCCTGGCGGCGAAACCACCTTGAAGACTTTTTTCAAGGAGCGCGACGGCACATTTCGCTTACAGCCGGCGAATCCGGAGTTTGAGCCAATCATTGTGAAAGAGTGCGTGATTCAAGGAGTGGTTGTTGGCGTGCTGCGCCGCTATCAACGCAACTAATAATGTGTTGCGTTGCAGAGAGCGCGATTGAAATTCAATGACGGCGAATTGAAGCTAATGTTCTTACAGTGCGGCGGCTAATTCTTGAGTGAGTTTTTCAGCGCGGGCCACGGCTTCTTTGGCATTGTCGCATGACATTTGTTTCACCAACGCGCTGCCCACAATGGCGGCGTCGGCGTGGCGGACCACGGAGCGAACATGTTCGGGGGTTGAAATGCCAAAGCCAACTGCCAGCGGCAAGTTGGTGAGGGCGCGGACGCGTTTCACAAACTCCGCAACTTCGGGCGCGCCAGTTTGCTCGCCAGTGATGCCGGCCCTGGAAAGCAAATAGACAAAGCCGCGGCACATCGCGACTATTTTCTTCACGCGCTCTGGCGGAGTCAGTGGCGAGATCAACATGGACATGGACATGCCGCGCTCTTTGGCGGCGGCGAAGAGTGGCGCGGCGCAATCCAGATCAAGGTCGGGAATAATGATGCCATCAAAGCCGGCGTCGGCTAACTCGTGCACAAATTTTTCATTGCCCAGCCGCTGAACAATTGAAACGCTCACCATGGCCACAATTCCAATGGAAAGTGTGTCGCGGATGGCGGCCACTTCTTGCAAAATGGCGCCAGGCGTGGAGCCCTGCTGCAACGCCTGGTTCATGGCCTGCGCAATCACGGGGCCGTCGGCGATGGGATCGGAAAATGGAATGCCAATTTCCACAATGGAACTGCCCGCTTTTTGCAGGCTTTGCAAGGTTGCGGCCAACATGTGTGGGCTTGGAAAACCCGCCACAACAAAGGGCATCAGTGCCTTGCGGTTGCCCGCGCGAAGATTTGCGAAAATGGTGTCGATACGATTCACACTTGGGATGCTACCTTTCCTCACACGGCCTAGTAGCTCAGTGGCCCAGAGCTCCTGACTCATAATCGGAAAGACCTCGGTTCGAATCCGAGCTAGGCTATTTTTGTGAGCGACACCACCACCAGCAATTTCACGCGCCCTTGGATGCGTTGGTGGTTGCTTGCGGCGGGCGTGTACAACATTGTGTGGGGAAGCGTGGTTGTGGTGGCGCCAGATTTTCCATTTGCTTTGGCCAACATGCCCGCGCTTGCGCAACCCGGCCGCGCCATTTGGCAATGCTTGGGAATGGTGTTGGCGGCGTATGGACTTGGATACATCGCCGCGTCGCGCGCGCCTCTGCGACATTGGCCCATTGTGTTTGTTGGTCTGTTTGGAAAAGTCATGGGACCCATTGGCTTTGTGTGGAGCGCGTGGCAAGGCACCATTGCGTGGAAATTTGGCGCCACCATTCTCACCAACGACCTGCTGTGGTGGATTCCATTTGGTTTGATGTTGTTGGCGGCGCGAAGAGCCTGGTTGGCATCGCAGCGTTGATGCTTTGATGCGTTGATACTTTGGTGCGTTGGTGCGTTGATGCGTTGATGCGTTGATGCGTTGATGCGTTGATGCGTTGATGCGTTGATGCTTTGGTGCGTTGATGCTTTGGTGCTTTAGTGCGTTGGTGCGTTGATGCTTTGGTGCTTTGGTGCTTTGGTCCGTGGATGCTTTGGTCCGTTGGCGCTTTGGTGCACCTTCAATTATTGCGCAACCCCGCGAAATGCCTGTCGGATATTCTTACGGGCAATGACCACTCTCTCAATATGTAGGTTGTATTTCAAACGCGCTCGGTTATCGATCGCCGCGGCGTTGCCCTTGATCGCCACGCTTACTGTGTGCGCCGCCATGACCGCGTGCACCACCGTTTCGGGCACGGGCCGCAAGCAATTCAATGTCTATTCACCCAGCCAAGAAAATGCGATGGGTGCGCAGGCGTATGAAGATGAAATGAAGAACGCCAAGATCATCAGCAGTGGTCCAGTTTTTGATCGTGTGCAAAAAGTGGGCGCGCGCATTGCCACAGCGGCCAAGCAGCGTCACCCGGAAATCGCCAACACGATGGTGTGGAAATGGACCGTGATTGATGATCCGAAAATGGTCAACGCGTGGATGCTTCCTGGCGGCTACGGCGCCGTGTACACGGGACTTGTGAATTTTGTGCAGTCCGATGATGAACTTGCGATTGTCATGGGCCACGAAGCCGCGCACGCCATTGCGCGCCATGGCGGCGAGCGCATGACACAAGGCGCGGCCGCGCAAATTGGGGCATCGGCCGCGGGCGCAGCCACCAACAGTGATGCCATTGCGCAAGGCGCGGCCATGGGTTTGCAAGCTGGAATTCTTCTTCCCTACAGCCGCAAGCAAGAGAGCGAGGCGGATGAACTTGGTCTGTTCATTGCGGCGCAAGCTGGCTACGACCCACGCTCGGCCATCTCTTTGTGGCGGCGCATGCAATCGCAAGGCGGCGCGAAGATTGAATTTCTTTCAACGCATCCAAGCGAGGGCACGCGCATTGAATTATTGCAGCAACAAATGCCGCAGGCCTACGCCATCTATAAGCGCACCCGCGTCGATGGCACCGCCACCGACGCCAAGGATTTTGCCAATACAAAGCCGCCGGCTAGCAAATAGCGAGCGCCACGTATGCGATTTTTTTTACGTGCGCGCTTCGTACATTCAAGTTGTGTTTCAACGCGCGCTTCGTAAATTCAAGTTGTGTTTCAACACGCGCTTCGCACATTCAAGTTGTGTTTCAAAACCCGCCGCACATGTACCCCGCGATTTACACCGCGCGCGCCGCGCGTTTGCGCGCTCGCTTAAGCGACCACTTTAAACGCGCCGCGTTTCCAACCACGCTGATGTCGCTGCACGCCATGGCGGCCGCTGCAATAGCGGGTCCATACGCGCCCAGCAACGCGAATGCCGCCAGCGGAATGGCGACCACGTTGTAGACAAACGCCAGGAATAAATTCTGGCGCATGCAGCGCAATGTGGCCTTGGAAATATCAATCAACGCAGGAAGCGAGGAAAGCGTGCCGCCCACCAGCACAATGGACGCGCTTTCACTGGCAATGCTTGTGCCACCGCCCATGGCCACGCCCAATCCCGCCGCGGCCAACGCCGCTGAATCATTCACGCCGTCCCCCACCATCATGGCGCGCTCACCGTAACCGCGTATCACGTGCAGCTTACTTTCTGGCGTAGCGTCGGCCGTGACCATGTCTTGATCAATGCCGGATTCATGCGCAATACGCAGCGCTTCTGTGCGGCGATCACCAGTGATCAATCCAATCTTCATGCCAACGACTTGCAAAGCTTGAATGACCTTGGGCGCCTCAACGCGCAATGAATCAGCCAATGTGAAGCGCGCCATCGCCGCGCCATTGATCAACAACACGCACGACGCGTTTGCATCGCGGCGCATCTCAACACTTTGTCCATTGACCTGCGCGCGCACGCCAAGTCCTGGCGTTGATTCAAAGCGCGTCGCCGCGGGCACAACAATATTCTCTTGCGCCGCGCGGCGCAGAATGGCGCGCGCAATTGGATGTTCGCTGCCGCTTTCAACCGCTGCCGAAAGTGCCAGCGCTTGTTGCAATGAAAGCGCATGCTG
>CANJIC010000024.1 GCA_947474205.1 Planctomycetaceae bacterium
TATTACTCGCGCGCAAGTGCACCCAGCCAGTTGGCAAATCAATTCGAACGCCGTCGGTGGTGTCCACTTTCGCGTGCGCAAATGTTTTGGTGACACGTTCAAGAGCCGGCTTGACCGCTTCAAGTCCGCCAATGCTGGCAAGTTCCAGTTTGCGCTTAATCATGGACACGGCGGGAATGTCCGCCGCGATGACAGACAGCGACTTGCCGCGCGTGGCCAGAAGTTCCAGCGTCAGCGCGATGGCGCTAAGTGAATCGCGAATCCAACACACGCTTGGCCAGATCACGCCGCCATTGCCTTCGCCGCCAATCACGCATTTGGAATTTTTCATAGCCGCAACAACATTGGCCTCGCCAACCGCGCTTCGATGGACGTGGCTTCCAGGAAATTTTTCGGCGACTGAATCAATCATGCGGCTGGTGCTGAGATTGGTGGCCATGGCACCGGGCCCCGAGCGTTCAAGCACGCGCAACGCGCACAGCGCCAACGTGTATTCCTCGCCAATGTAGCGGCCATTCTCATCCACAATTGCAAGTCGATCAGCGTCTGGATCTTGAGCGAAACCGCAGGAAAAACCACCTTTCGCCACGGCGCCCGCAAGTTGATGCAGGTTGGCTTCGGTGGGTTCGGGCGTGTGCGCAAATTGCCCCGTGACCACGCCGTTGAGATGCTCCAAGTGCACGCCCAATTCTTGCAGCATCACCCGTACCGCGTTGCAGCCAGAGCCGTTGACGCTGTCCACCACCACGCGCAATTTCGCGGCGCGTATGGCTTTGATATCGATCAACTTCAAGACGCGTTGAATATGAATTTCATCAGCGTCGTTGCGCCTAGGAACGTGACGTGTTGATACGGCGCGCGGACCATCTTGACTGGAATTTTTCAACTCAACTTTGAAGCGCTGAATAATTTCATTCGCTTGTTCCACTTGGGGCGCGGCTCCAGAAGCGTCAAGGCATTTGAATCCATTCCACTCAATTGGATTATGGCTGGCCGTGGAAATCAACGCGCCGTCGGCCGTGGTGTGCAACACCATCACGCCAATAGTTGGCGTCATGGCCACACCAAGATCAGTCACGCGACAACCGGTTGAAACAAGTCCCGCAATGGCGCACTCCAAAAGTTCCGCGCCACTACCGCGGCCATCACGACCCGTGATCACATGCGGCTGGCCCTTGCAATGCTGGCGCAACCAAGAACCAAAGGCGCGGCCAAACGCCATGGCCACATTGGGCGTCATGGTTTTTCCAACAATGCCACGGGCGCCAGAAACACTCAGCATTAAAGGGGCGGGATTCATGTTGAAACAATAACGCCTTCCACACGGCAATGAAACAAGCGTATTGCCGCAGATTTATGCCAAGACCATATACTCAATTTCATGTTTGAACTTCGTATTCGCCGCACATTCGCCGCCGCGCACGCCATTGTCATGGCGGGTGTGCGCGAGCCAATGCACGGGCACAATTGGGAAGTCACCGTGGCCGTCGCTGGCGACACGCTTGACGCCGACGGTTTGTTGTGTGACTTTCATCTGCTAGAGCAAGCCCTTGATGAAACCATTCGTCCATTCATGAATCGCTGCCTAAACGAGACAGCACCGTTTGACCGAGTCAATCCCACGGCGGAATTGGTCGCGCAACACATTGCGCAAGCGGTGGCGGCGCGTCTGCCAATTGAAGTGCGCGTGAAAGAAGTGCGCGTTGTGGAGGCCCCGCAGTGCGAAGCGTGTTTTGTTGCGCCCAACACCGCGCCCACTGATATGTCCAAAAATATGTCCAGCACTATGTCCAGCGATGCGCGCGTTCTTCCTGGGGTGTCCCGTTGAAACGCAACCGCATTCAACGCGATCCTGTTGCGGCCGACGCCGGCGCCAGCGCGGCAAGTTCCGCCGCGCTCGCTCCGCTTACAGATCCAGCGCGATTTCTCAACCGCGATTTCGAGTGGCTTGAATTCAACCGCCGCGTTCTGGACATGTCCGGCGACGCCGGCGTTCCATTGTTGGAGCGCGTTCGTTTCTTGTGCATCTTCTCCAGCAACTTGGACGAGTTCTTCATGAAGCGCGTGGGTTCGCTGCGCCACCAAATTGAAGCGGGGCTCACTGGACCAGTCGTGGAGGCGCTTACCCCCGCGCAGCAATTCGCGGGCATTCGCGAGCGCGTCATGATCATGGCAAAAGCACAGGCAAACATGCTGAAAACGGATTTGTATCCAGCATTGCGCACGCACGATATTGAGCTGCTGAAATGGGATGAGCTGAATATGGACGAGCAGAACGAGGCGCGAAAATGGTTCCGCCACAATGTGTTCCCCATTCTTACGCCGCTGGCGGTCGACCCCGGCCATCGATTTCCATTCATCTCCAACATGAGCGTGAGCTTGGGCGTCATGTTGCAACGACCCGGCGAAAGCGAGCAACTGTTCGCGCGCGTGAAAGTGCCCGAGATTCCGTCGCGCCTATATCGCGTTCCTGGTACTCGTCGATGGATTCCGCTGCAGGACATTATTGAGCACAACTTGGACGAGCTTTTTCCCGGCATGGAAATTCTGAAAGTGCTTCCATTTCGTGTGACGCGCAACGCGGAGATTGACAACGACAACGACGACGCCGACGATTTGCTTGAGGCCATTCAGCAGCAGCTGCGCGAGCGTCGTTTCGCGCGCGTGGTGCGCATGGAAATTCCAACCAACGCCAATCCGCGCATTCTCAAATTCTTAATGGACGAACTTGAAATTGACGAAGCGGATATTTACGAGTCCGATGGCGTTCTTGATTACGGCGCTCTAAATGAAATCGCCGATGTGGACGACGCGCAACTTCACTTCAGCAATTGGACGCCGCTCAAGCCATTAGGTTTTGACCACGGAAACTATGATATTTTCGCACGAATTCGCAAAGGCGACGTGTTGCTACATCACCCCTACGAAAGTTTTGAGGCCAGTGTCGAGCAGTTCATTGAGCAAGCCGCCAAGGATCCAAAGGTGCTTTGCATTAAGCAAAGTTTGTACCGCACCAGCGGTGATAGTCCATTTATCACCAGTCTTATTCACGCCGCGGAAACGGGCAAGCAAGTGGCGGTGTTGGTGGAACTTCGCGCGCGCTTTGATGAGGCCAGAAATATTCGCTGGGCCAGAAAACTAGAGGACGCTGGAGTGCATGTGGCCTACGGCGTTGTCGGACTCAAGACGCATACCAAGACCGCGTTGGTCGTTCGACAAGAAGCAAGCGGCATTCGTTGCTACGGACACATCGGCACGGGAAATTACAATTCCAAAACCGCGCGCTTGTATGAGGACATTGGTTTGTTGACATGCGACCCAGAAATCACCGAGGACTTGACCGGGTTGTTCAATTACATGACCGGTCGAAGTCGCCAACGCGATTACTTGAAGTTGTTGATCGCGCCGGTCGCAATGAAAAAACGTTTTCTGCAATTGATCGAGAATGAAATCGAATTGACCAAGCCAGGAAAGCCTGGGCGCATCATCGCCAAAATGAACCAGCTTGAGGACCGCGGCATCATGGACGCGCTGTATCGAGCCAGCCAAGCGGGCGTGCAAATTGACCTTATTGTTCGGGGTTTTTGCTGTTTGCGACCGGGCGTGCCCGGCCTCAGCGACAACATTCGCGTGCGCAGCGTGGTGGGACGCTTCTTGGAGCACAGCAGAATTTTCTGGTTCCAAGCGGGCAAAGAAAATCCACTTGATGGCGACATGTACATCGGCAGCGCCGATTGGATGTACCGCAATTTGCAAACACGCGTTGAAGCGGCCACGCCAATTCTTTTACCAGAGCACCGCGCGCGCTTGTGGGACGTGATTCAAACGTGCCTCAACGATTGCCGCCAGTCGTGGCAAATGCGCGGCGATGGAACCTACGAGCGAATTGCGTGGGATCATTTGGACGCGCAAGATCCGCGCGCCATCGGCGTGCATCAATATTTAATGAACAGCGAAACGCAGCGCCACACTCAGATGCAACAGAACACGCATTTGTGATCGGCGCATAACCAACGCGCATAAACGTATCAACCAGCGCTTGGAATTGTTCCGCCCGACCCCATGCCCGCGCCCGACGAGTTGAATGATGCGGAAGGTCTGCTCAAACCCAGGTCGTACAACAATTGACTGAATCGGGTTGGTTCCAAATAGCGCACCGTGCCATCAACGCTCCATGGCGAATCCGATCCTGGTTGATTTGGTAGCGCAATCACCGCGGGAATGGCGGTCAGCAAACGGCTTTCTGGCGGAATGGTGATCGCTGAGACCCATTCACCGGAATACACTTGGTTATTTCGCACTCGAATCGAATATTTCCAAGTGTCAATACGAATCGAAACCTTGGTGGAATTGGAAAGCAAAACTCGAATGGCCACTTGTGTATCTGTGTCGCCGACTTCCACCACATCAACCGCTGTCACGGTAATTCCGGGTGGCGTGGTGCACGCTGATAGAAGCAAAGTTGCCGCAGTAAACAATGGAAATATCAGTCGGCCTGCCGCTCGGGGCAAGACGGAAAGATTGATTGCTCGTGGCACGCACCTTGGCATGGTTGCAATGTATCGTTCAGGCGTGAAACGCGTCGACTCCATATCTCGCATTCCCCAGATTGCGTTGAACATCATTGTATTCATGGCCGTCATTTCACCAAGCGTCAAGGCGCAGGAATCCGCGCCAATTACCATCGATACAAGTCCAACAGCGACGGAATTATTGCGTCGAGCGCAAGAGATTGCGGTGACCAATCCAAATGAAAGCGCGCGCGCGTTGCAAGAGGCCGTCGATCGCTTTCCAAATAAATTAGTTCCATGGGATAATTCAACTGATCGATTTCAAAACACGATCGACGCCGCCGAGCGAATTTTGCGTGCCAATGACGCAGTCCGTGAAAGTTGGTTGCGAGCGGAATCTTCCGCGGCACAGCGCCGACTCGATCAAGGTGACGCGTTGCAAGTCGCCGAGTTTCGCGCGTTGACGCCCGCTGGCTTGCAAGCCATGTTGACGCTTTCCCAACAATCTCTCGATCAAGGAAGCACGGCTTCCGCCCTGCATTGGATTGAAAAAGCATTGCGTCATCCGTCGCTTGCGCCCGCGCAAAAAAAACTTCTTGAAGATGCGAAGCGGGACATTGCAACCACAAATATTCCCGCACCACTCATGTTGACTGCTCCCACGGCCAATGACATTGCGCGGCAACAGCATCAAGACGCGGCCGCGTGGAGTCCCTTGTGGAAAGTGTGGCTTGCAGAAACATGGCTCAACCGCGCGCTTGCAGAGTTGGATCAACAAGCCGCCGCAGTGGCTCAAAAAAATGCCGCCATCAATGGTTCCGCGCTTGTCGCCAAGGCGCGATTCACCTCCGATGGAGTGCTCGTTGCGGAAGGCGCCACCGTGCGCTTGCTTGATCGTCTCACCGGTGCGGAGCGCTGGAAACATTCGGTGGGTTTGCCGCAGGATCGAAACAATCTTGCGCCCAGCGATCTTGCGGTCGCGGTGCCCGCGGGCGATTTGATCATCACGCTTCCAGGGCAAACTCTTGCGGATCAGCGATCAGGCGCGCAAACAAGAATCACCGCTCTTTCCATTCAAACTGGCGCGCCGCAGTGGGATGTGCACCTAGACCGATTGGAGCGGGGCGAATTTTCAGAACTTTTTCCGCATGGAGACCCGCTCATTGTCGACGATGTGGTCATTGTTCAAGCACGCAAAAGTAATTCGCGACTTGAAAGCGCGGCGTGGTTGATCGCGCTCGATCGCGCCACTGGCGCATTGCGCTGGGCAAATTCACTGGGCGCCGCTGGCGGTGTTCGGCTGGCCGTATCAAGACCGCTGAGTTCGCCAACGCAATTCAATGGTGATGTGATCGCCGCGACAAGCTTAGGAGTGGTCGCGCGCATTGATGCCACCAATGGCCACGTTGTCTGGTTGCGAAGTTGGTCGCCGCCACTGCGCGAGCCGCGCAACGCCAATCCGGCCTGGCAACTTCCGTCACCCATTGTCGCCAATGACCGCGTGTTCTGGATCGCGCCCGACCAAAATACATTGGTGTGTTTGTCGGCGCTGGATGGGTCCACAATATGGTCTGCCATGCTTGGCGTGAGCGAGCAACTTCCCGCGGCGCGCGCATTGTTGGCGGATCAAGAACGTCTCTATCTTCTCTGTGAGGATGTCGTGGCGGTTGATATCACCGATCCGCGCAAGACCCTGTGGAAACTTTCAGATCAATTGAAAGAGAGAACCACCGTGCGCGGTGAATGCGCGCTTGGAACGGATGAACATGGTCGACCGTTTCTCGCGGTTCCGCTTGAAAACAAAGCACTTTTGCTTGATCCAGCCAGTGGGCACGTGATGGGAAATTTACCGCTCGAAGCCGGTGGAAATCTGTCGATGCAGGATGGACAATTGGTCGTGGTCGATGCGCAGCAGGTATTGCTTGCCATGCAAGCGAGTGAAGGCGAGCGTGTATTGCGCGCTCGGTTGCGGGCGAACCCCAAGGATCTTCGCAACGGACTTGCCCTATTTGATTTTGGGCGCGCGTGTATGCGAAGCGACTTCATGTTGGAAGGAGCGAACGCCATGACCAACGTCATCGATGAAAGCGATTCGCAATCAAACGCATTGCGCGATGAGTTGCTTGTAAAAATTATGACAGTGCTGGGCATGAAGGAGATTGATCCAGCAACGCAATCTCAACTGATCGCCATCGCCAAGAAGAACGCGCGTTCGCCCTCACAGCAAGCGACTCTGGCGTTGGGCGTGGGCGATCTCGCGGCCACACAAGGTCAATTGAAGGAGGCGCTTGAACAATGGATCGCGCTGTTGGAATCCAAAGAAATGGGCGATGAAATTGTGGGCAATGATTCGCGAAGAACTTCCGCAAAAGTTGCGGCGTTGGAGCGTGTGCTTGCTCATCCACAAACATCCACCATGCAACTTCGCAAGCGCGCGTTCGAAAATGCCGCCACGCAAATGCGGCTGTGCGATTCATGGTCTTTCATCAACGCGGTGAACAGGGCTGTGTTGTTGGCGTGCACGCCGGAGTCCGCGCATCAACTGTTGCAAGAAGCGGCGGCGCGCGCCCAAAGCATGGGTTGGTTCGAAGCGCAACAAATGTGCCTAGCCATGAATTCCAACGATTCGACAGGAATTTCCTGGCCGAATATGCCCAAGTCCATTGTATTTCCCGCATTGGGTTCGCCGCGTCCGCAAGCCACAACATTTTCGGGGCGCTTGCTCGCCATGGATCCCCAAGCACAACTTGAGCGGTCGCACGAATCAATTCTGTTGGTGGAGCCAACATCTCTTTTTCTCAGAAGCGCGGACAACCTCAGTATTGTGTGGCGCAGCAACATTGAGGAGCGCAATCCAGTGGTCATGGCCATGGCGTCCAACATTGTCTTGTGGTCTGCGCAATCTTTAATTGATGGATCGCTCTTCGCGGTGAATTCCAAGGACGGCGCCAGCGCGTGGCGGATTGATTCTGTCGCGCCACTTTTTCAAGAGCAACGACTTTCCGAATTGAAACTGGAACTCGCCAACCAGCGGGCCGAGGCCGCGGCTATTGCGTGTTTGCGCGCGGGTCCAGTTTGCGCCTTGATTCGCCACGATGGCGAAGTGATCGCCGTGAACAACGCCACAGGTTTGACACGGTGGAAATTCGCCTCGCCGATTCATGCTGTTGACGCTGTGGATACTTCCTTTGATCTGGTGGCGATCGCCGGCCGCGAACTTGCGAATTCTGAGGAATTGACGCCGAATCCCTCACAGATTCAGTTGATCAGCGCCAACACTGGAGCGCTCGTTCTTCAACGAGTTATCCCAGAGGAGTGGGGCCGTATTCGTTGGTTGCAGATTCAACCTGATTGTCTGTTGATCGCCACAGATGAAGTCATTGCGGCGTTGGAACTCGCGCCCAATTTGCCAACTCGATGGAGTCAAACCGATCGCCGTTACAAAGATTCACCACCGGGGCAAGTCGCGGACTCGTGGCTTGTACTGCGCGAGCGTTCGGGTAATGCGGCCACTCTTCATATAGGTACTGGCCAAGCGAGCATGCTTCCGTTCACCATTCCCGCAAGCGGTGGAACACCAATCAACATGAAATCGTCCGTGGTTTCTCTTCTGCCGTTTCACAATCAGTGGCTGGCCCTACGCGCGCAACGACTCAGTTTGCATTCCAACGATGGTTCGCTACAAGGCGCCGACGCTGTCGCCATTGAACGACAATATGAAAATATAATTCTTGGTCAGGACTCCGTCTATGTCGTCGATAGGGCGCCCTTTGGACTTGTCGATGATCAGAGCAACGGGTTTGGATATGTATTGCGCGAATTTCTTGCGAGCGAAGGTTTGCGATCCGCAGGCGCGCCCGTTTCCTTGCGCGGGGGCTTCGGCAGAATCACAAGAACTGACGCCATCGATGGATGGATCTTCCTTGGTGGCGACATTAAAACTATTGCAATTCCCGCCCCTTTGTCCCATTGACAAAAAGTCAATTCTCATAGATAACCCTACTGAGATTAACCCCACTTATGGCAACACTGAACAACACCATGTCAATACTTGAACAAGATGTTTTGCAAATTCTTCATGCTCGTCAAACAGCGTCGATCGTTATGAACGGTCCCGATGATGACGAGGACATTAACCCATTCGAAGATGACGATGATGATTTCGCGGAGGAAGATGATTTTGGCAACGAAGACGCCGAAGTAGAAGAAAAAGAAGAAGTCGAGGAAGAAGACGACGACGATCTTGAAGACGAAGAGGAAGAATCCGAGCCTAAAGAGAATGTTGACGGCGGTGACGACGACTCAGATGATGATGATGATGATGACGATGACGACGATGATGACGACGATGACGACGACGATGATGACGATGATGACGACGATGACGACGACGATGACGACGACGACTCAGATGATGACGATGACGACGACTCAGATGATGACGACGACGATGACGACGACTTAGACGATGACAAAGGCAAAAAAGGCAAGAGCAAAAAAAGCAAGGGCAAAAAAAGTAAGGGCAAAGACGCCGATCTAGACGAAAAAGACGCCGACGACGATGATGACGACGATGACAATGATGATTAATCCTTGCGGTTGTTTGTAGAGGTTGGCCAATATCCCGGCGTTGCGCGAATTTGCTGTAAAATGCTCATGTATTGGGTTGACTGCCAACGGCAAGCCAAGCTTGCATTTCACTTTCAACGCAATCCCTGAGCGCGCTCAATTCAAATTTAATTCAGCAATTTTGCATTCTTTCGCCGTGGGTAAAAATAAAATAATTCGGCCAGCGCCGCTTCCTTCTCCACTTGGAGTGCGCGCGATCCACGGTTGCTCAACCAGAGTCACAGGGCCATGCTCGGAATCCAAAGGCATCGTAAGTCTGGCCAAGGAGTCGCGTGATGTAATGAGCAGTTGGGTGGAGTTCTTTGCGCTTGCGCTCAAAGTACCCATTGGCAGTGGCGTAATCGTGTCGTTGCGCGGTTGCCAAATCGCCATGCGCCCGTAGTCTGGATGAAAGAACAACAGAGAACCATCCGCCAAAACCGCGCGATCTGGCGGCAGCGATCCCAAGCATTGATACGCCATTTGCTCTGAGCCACGAAGCGAAATACTTCGCTGAATAATCGCCGAACGCGATTCCTCGGTGGGCATGGTTTGTCCGGCTCGAAGCGGCAAGTACGCAAGTTGAAGCACGCCATCACGCAGATGCGCCGCGAATATGCCATCGCTGGCAACAATTGGAAACATCCAACTTTCATTGTCTTTGCGGGGCCATTGGAACTTTCCTTCCGGCCTATTCACTGTTAAAGAAAATCCGCGTTCGCCAATTTCACGGTGCGACCACGCCAATTCGCCACGCGGGCCAAAGCAAGCGAATGCGTTCACCTTCGCATCTTGCAGCAACCAGCGCGCATCGCTTCCGTTCCAAGGCAGCACGCCAATCCAACGCGTGCCGTCTTTTTGCGGGCTTTCAACCAGAACCCCATCCATGTTGCAAGATCGCCCCAGCATGTACGCGCCGCTGAATGTGTGCGTGGGTTCAGGGTCATCCAATGCGCGCACTGACACAACTCCATGAACCGCACGCGGCGCATCAGGTAGCGCCAGCAACATGGGCCAATTAAAATTGGATTCCTGCTGCCACGCCAAACGCATTCCATCGGAACTTGCCAGCGGAAGAAAAAACCCGTCCGTCTGTACGGGGGCCATCGAATTTAGTTGAAGCCCAAATGCAGTATCGCGCGTGACCGCGCCCGACTCACTGCGGACAATTGTGTCGCTGCCGCCGCTATTGACAATCAAACGTCCAGGGCCAAGCGGTGTAACTTGTTTCACGCAACTTGCGCACACCATTGCGCACACCATTGCGCACACCATTGCGCCAACCGTCATTCCAGTTCTGGCGCCAAGTAACCGCGCACATTTTTGATTTGAGATTGTTTGCATACCAAAGACCTTTGAAATGAAAAGTGTATAAGACCATCGCGCCTGTCCGGACACAGTGCCGCGATTGATTTCACACATAGGCAGTCGCGGTTTCCACATCAAACTGCACTAAATCAAGGGCGAATGCGTGTGTGCGCTGCCTACCGTGTGGCGTGTGCCCTCCGAGAATTTCAAGCATCAACTAAGGAGCAGGGGTCTTCGCAGTTGAAGTGGTTGCGGCTGGAGCGACCGTAGATGCGCCCTTGGCTTCTGGAGTGATAATCGTTTCTAGCGGCTCGCTTGTTGGGTTGGCCTTGGCTGGTTGGGTTGTGCCCTTTTCATTATCAAGCAAGTGCAGCATTTCCTCAGTCTTGCTGTCCAGTGGCTTCTGCAGCGTGCGCAGCCGTTGAATGTCTTGCACATTAAAATTACTGTCGTTCACGTCTGGATTCTCAACAACAATCGGCGTGACAAACAATACAAGTTCCGTGGCGCTGCTCACTTTTTCCGTGGACGAGAACACCCAATCCAAGACAGGCACATCGCCCAGCACGGGAACCTTGGTCTTTACTTTGCTCTCGACTTCCTTGCGAATTCCGCTAATCACAATGGTCTGTCCATTCTTAATCACCACCGAAGTATTGGTCTGGCGTCGTAGAATTGTTGGGTTATTTCCAGGCGTCACAACGGTGCGCGTGGTGGTGTCCACATTGCTTAAAAGAATTTCAATTTGCATGGCCACATTCAAATCCTTGGTAATGCGCGGCCGCACATTCAAGCCAATTCCAACGGCAATTTGATCAAAACTGGCAGTCGTTCCACCGCCAGTTGTTCCACCAGTTGTGGAACCCGTTTGAAAGGGCACGTCGGCACCGTCAAAGAACTTGGCCTCTTGATTGTCGCTAGTGAACACGCGTGGTGATTGCAGCAAGCGGACTTGCGTTTGTTCTGAAAGCGCTTGCAAAATCACCGAGGCATCAACTCCGAATGCAAGAACGCTGGATGTCAGATCGCCAATGAAATCACCCGTTCGTGAGCCCTCATAAATTGGCGCGGTTCCTTGACCGTTGATCACAATGGCGTTGGCGCCAGTGAGCGGTTGAATGTCGCCGCGCTTTCCAAACTTCAAACCAAACGCGAAATTATCTCCAAGCACAACTTCGGCAAGCACCGCGCTAATCATCACTTGACGGCCAGGCTTGTCCAACTTTTCAATGATGTCCAACATGGCTTGCTGAATTTCTGGATTGGCAAGCACCAACAAACTGTTCTGGCCAGCGTTTGGAACCACGCGCGTCTTGCCAACTAGCGCGCTGACTTCCGTGGCGGTGTCGCCAGCTCCACGAGCGGTCTGCCATGGAAATTTAATTTCAGTCGCAGTTCCGCCCGCGGATCCATTGCTCGCAGTGGTCGTAGTTTGCCCTGTTCCGCCAGCGTCGCCAGCCGCGGCACCTTGGAAATCAATGCCAGTCAAGCCTTCATTTGGTGCTTTAATTCCTGTTCCGCTACCCGCCTCAGCAAGTAGAGCGTTCAGGATTTCCGCCACTTGCACAGCACTCGCATGTTTCAGCTCCACGCTTATGGGCAAGCCAGCTTGCAACGGCTGATCAATGTCTTTGATGAGTTTGTCCAGCCACACAAAGTTGTCGGGAGTCTTGGTCACCACAAGCAAGCGTCCAGAATCTGGATAGGCCTCGATGCGAAACACATTTGACACTGCCACATCCGCGCTGCTATCTCCACCACCACCACCACCACCACCACCGGCGCGGCTTGCACCGGCATTTCTATTTGCGCCACCACCGGCGCCGCCAGCCCCGCTGAATGGTCTGCGAGTCGCAGAAGCTCCACCACCGCCGCCAGATTCAAGCAGGGCTTGCAACAAATCTTTTACCTTGATCGGATCGGTGTACTTCAAGTCGTACAAGCGAAATGGCTGACCATCTTTGGTAATTGGAACATCCCACGCCGTGGTGATCAGGCGGCGAATCTCCACAAGAATTTCTGGCTCCGCGCGAATCGTGAGAGAGTTCATTGTTGGGAGTACGGTGACAACAAGTTGCTCGCTGGTTCCAGGAACAAGTCCATCGCCTCCGCCGCCGCCGCCACTGGGGCGCCGCGGTTGCGCGGGCTGACCTGGTCGCTGTGGTTGACCTTGTTGACCAGGTTGCTGCGCCGCCGCGCCGCCGCCGCCAATCGTTTTTGCCGCGAATAAATCTTGAATAAGCGATGAAATTTGCGTGGCGTCGGCGTACTTCAGCTTGAATGTTTCCGTTCGAACATCCAAGTATGCGGGCACATCAAGCAATGTGATCATGCGTTGCACGCGCTTGGCGTACCCAATATCGCCTTCAAGAATAATTTGATTGGAGTTGGAATCCAAGCTAAATTGAATGTATTCAGGCGGATTGGTCGACTGCAATTGGTCGAACACATTTTGCGCCTTTGTATTTTCAATCTTGAAAATCTTAATGCAGACCGTGCCGTCTTCGTTCAGTGTGGAGACATCGATTTCAGGACCAAGCACCGTGACTGGCTGAAGTTTGTTCATTTCTGTAATAGCATCAATGATGACAATTTTCTCGCTTTCAACCACGCCGATTCCGTTTAAACGAAAGGCTTGAAATAAAAGGTCAAGCGCGTCTTGGCGACTCACTTCCGTGTCCATGACCATTGTAATTCTAAGGGCGGCAATATTCGCAAATTTAATAATGACCGCCTTGCCTGTGGTCTCAACAATGAACGGAATGGTGTCCTCAACTTTCATGTCCTTGAAAATCAATTTGACCTTGTCGGTTGGACCAACGCGGCGGGATCCGCGAATTTCTTTGGCGCCTTGTGAAACCAGGGAGCCTTCAAGTTGGATCACGCCCGCAGGCACTTCATTCGCAACGGGAATTGTGCTTGCAGTTGAGTCGGAATTTGTTTCAGAAAGTTCCGCGGGATTTTTATTTGTTTGCGATTCGGTGGCAGGTGGGGAAGATTGATTTGGCGTTGCTGGTGCGGTGTCTGGCTTTGTGGCGGGCTGCGTAGGCGCGCTTGTCTTGGACTCGTTTGTGGTAGGAGTGGGTTGCGCGGTCGCGGCTGGTCGACGCGTCGCGTCTTGTGGCAGAATCAAAGCGGAGCTATATGAAATTGGTTTTTCAACAACAGTCGCACTGGGTTGCGGTGTCGCTAAAGGTCGAGCGGGTCGATCCGCTGGATCAAATGAATTCACCGCCAATGCGGGAGCCACAAGAACGGTTGCAATGAGCAACGCGTTACGCAAGACATAGAGTTGTAATGTGTTTGGTCGCAAGGCTTAAAAATCCGAATACATGGCTCTTAAAGTATCGACCAAATTGGTCTTGGAGTGGTTTAAATAAACAGGCTTTTTAACAATTTCAAACATGTCCAAGTGATGGCATCAACCAACGTATTTGCCAACGTATCAGGGAGTATTTGATTGCCCTTTTAATTCATTTATTCGTTGAGCAATTTGGGCCAACTCGCTGCTCAGTCGCTCACTGGTCGCGCTATCAAGATTTGGGTTGGATTTCGCTTTTTGAATTGTGGCCTGAGTTGCCGTTGCTTGACCGAGTGCCATGCTGTTGATTTGTTCCGGTGTAAATGGCGGTGGTGGGGCCATCTGACTAGAGTTCCAACCACTGTTATTAGAAGCATTTAGAGCCGTTTGCTGCGGTGTTGAAAGAGGTGGTACCGCGGGTTGAATTGGCTCATTTGGAATAGGCGTTCCTTCTGGCAAATCTGGTCTAGCAGGAGTACCCATGCCTGGTCCGGCAGGTTGTGGGTTGCTGGGCGTGGAACCGAGTGGCGATGCGCCGTTGGTGCGGGAAGTTCGATCGCCTACGCCGCGTTTGGAGATTCCGGGAAGTCCTGGACGAGCACTTGCATCGGGTACATTTTTATCTTTTCCAACAACCGGACGGGTTGAACTTTCAATGCCAGGAGTGCTTTTTGTTGGCCATTTGCCGTTCAAAATATTTTCTTTAGACTGCAACCAAAGCGGTACATCGTATTCGCCGCCTTCGTATCCAAGTTTCACGCTCCACGGAGCATTGGTTGCAATCACTTTTATGCCATTTTCTTGTTCGCCAACTTTAATTTGGAAA
>CANJIC010000025.1 GCA_947474205.1 Planctomycetaceae bacterium
CAATTCGCGCTCGAGTCAATCATCACCTACCTCAACGCGCGTCGGGGCGCGAATCCAGGAGCCAGCCGTTGGTTCACCATCACAGGTTGGGCCGACAAGGTGTTCGCAACCGGCCGCATGCTTTCCCACGGAACTCTTTGGAGAATTTCTTTCACCGATGACGTCAACTCCATCGCGCTTCCTTTAAGGGACGGAACAATCCAAATCGTCACGCGCCAAGAAGGCACCGCTGGCGCTTGGTTCTTTGAGACATCAACCAACCCAATCACGGTTCGCCAAGACAATAGTGAAGTGGCTTTCGTAGTGGTTGATGATTCCGTTCTTCAAGCCGACATCAATCAGGATTCCAAGATTGATTCCGCGGATATGAAGCAACTTGTAGCTTCGGTGGGTATGAAGCGCGTGCTTGAGGCCGACCTTAATCATGATGGTCGCGTTGATCAAGCTGATCAAAGTCAGTTGACATTGATTCAAACAAACTTGACTTCAATTGCAAAGATCGCAAAGAAGGGCACGACGCCAGCATTACAAATGAATAATCAGCTGGCCTTGAAATAATTCAGGCACCTGCAAGCGGCGCCGATTGCGCGGTCAATGATGGGTGATATTGAGCCCGACCGCGCAACGCCTCGAATATGGAGGAAAGCTCGCGAGCGGGAATGATTCCCTCAAGGGAGCTTGGCGTTGATAATTGACAACCATATTCGGCCGCCTTGGTAAACGCATTCGCCGCGTTGCGCCGATCGGAGCGAAGAGAAAATGCCAGACCCAGCGCCCACCATCCGTCGCCGAATTGAGGCAGCATTTGCGTAACAGTTCGGAAGGCGCGGCCCGCCTCGATTGGATTTCGCTCGCTGGTTAAATACGAAATTCCCATGTTGAAATACGCATATGCATTCTTTGAGTCATCTCGAATTAATGCGCGACACAAACCCAAAGCGTCTTGATGGCCGGGCAATCCCATGGACAAGCATGCGACGGCTTCATTCATTAAGCAAAAATTCATATTGGCCGTCGCCGCGCCAGCTTCTTGAAAAGCTTGTCTCGCACCAGCCCACGCCCTTGCCACGAGAAGTCGAACGCCATTTTCAAAGTGAGCTTGATCCACATGCATATCGACCTCACGCGCGGAATTTTTTGTGAACGGCTTCGGCGTTTTTATCGAATCCATTCGCAACGACGACATCTCATATAAATCTGTCTCAGACTCTGAAAGCGGCGCGTTTATTTCTATTGGTGGCGTCGTAATGTTGCGTGGAAAAATTTGCTCAGCGGTGATTACAAGTTCTTCTGGAATTGCAAATCGGACCATGCGCATTCGTCCCAACTTCAAACGTGCGACACATGGCTTTCTTCGACCACCACCAAACTCCTTCGGCAGTAAATCACACATGGTGGCGAGCGTGAATAGCACGCCCTCGCCATAATTTTGAAACCAGCGATTTCCGTCAGCTATTTCCTTGTGGCCAATCACCATTCGCTCAATCGGCATTCCCACGATTCGAGAGAGATCGCGTATTGAATTTGAAAAATCTTCTATATCACTCGGCGCTCCCGCGCTATTTGAAATAGGCGCTTTTTGGCTATCACGCACATCAAGGTTGTTCAACGCAAATGCGCGCAGTACATCGGGCAAAGATTCCAACGCATCCGCACTTTCTATTGTCGATAAAGCGGAGGGGTGAGGCGGACCGCCGTGCGCCAACAAAATGCCGCCAGGACAAACAGCAGCCAGCGGAAGATTTGCGACAAGTTGCGAAAATGAGCGGATGAGAAGATTCAGCGCGTCCTGTTGCGATGTATCAACAGGCATGTCGGCGAGACAGCGTGGATTGGCATCTTCTCCCGCGCGACTTATTGACGAACGTAACGCAAGTTCACGATCGCCCGCGATTAAAATAGTTTTGGTTGGCGCGGCGGCGAATCGTTCAAGCGCTATTGCTAAGCATGCGGCATCGCCCAAGGTTCCCGCAGTGAGGTCGCCAAGAAAAACAATCTGTGGCGACTGACCCTTTCGGGTTGCTTCGTCGATGAACCCCAAGATTATTTCAAGCGCTAGGACATCGCCGCACACATCGCCAATAATCCACAGCGGTTCTTCCGTCGCGATTTCATTTAAGCGAAGCACGCGACGTCCATTGGGCCGAAATTCCGCGCCCATGGCGCCCGGACCAGAACCGATCAGTCGACTCGCAGTTTGAACCGCCTCGGTGGCGCGAGTGATGGCGCGTCCGATGTTGCCCCACATGGCCACGCGTTGACGAACGCCCACCAAAATGTTCTTGGATTTGGGATCAAGAAAATCCACCGTCACCATTGGCCCCGGTGGAGGCACGGTTGATTTCGATTTATTTTCTTGGGATAGGCTCACAATGTAATTCTAACCAACAGATTTGATTCGTTGAATCCACGCTACGATTCAATGCGAAAGCCATTCTATGAAATCCAAACTTGCAACCACAATTCTGGGTGCCATCGCGGCAGCGACTGGTTTTGCTTGCGCCCAAAATGCCCCGCAAAATTCCGAACTCATCAACAAGTGGAAGGACCGCAACATGTATTCAATTCAAGCCACAACCCTAGATGGCGCGCCCGCCGATCTTTCACAATATCAAGGCAAGGTTGTGCTGATTGTCAATGTCGCTAGTCGATGTGGATTTACCGGGCAATATGCCGGCTTGCAAAAGTTGTACGACACCTACAAGGACAAGGGATTTGTTGTGCTTGGAATTCCCAGCAATGATTTTGGCGGGCAAGAACCAGGCAGCGAAAAAGAGATCAAGCAATTCTGTTCGACCAAGTTCTCCGTGACATTTCCAATGTTGTCCAAGGAACAAACCAAGGCGGGTCCTGGACAAAGCAATATGTATGAATTTCTTGGAACGCGAACTGGAAAATTACCCGGCTGGAATTTCAGCAAATATCTTGTGAATAAAGAGGGACAGCCAGTCGCGTTTTATGCCAGCAATGTTTCTCCCGAGGACGCAGTTTTGGTGAAGGCCATTGAGCAATCTTTGGGATTGTCGCCAGTTGTTCCAACTGAGAAAAAGCCAACAGAAGCGCCAGCGGTGAAATCCACGGATACGTCAAGCAAGTCGCCCGCTTGAATTGACAGCGCAGACGCGAACCGCTTGTATAAAACTTTTTTGCACATGCATGCGTGAGATTTTTTCACGCACCCCGCGCTCTTTTCAAAAGACATCACTCCGCTTTGGCGTGAATGATTTGATCAAGATGTTTCGCCGTAATTTTTCGCAGCGGTGAAAGAACTTCAGTGGCTCCCGCGCAAACAAGCAATGAAACTCCCATCCAGATTGGGAGCGCGCCAATCATAAGAGCAGTGCTTGCAAGAGCTGCCAAGGGCAGCGGGGCGCTTGAAATTGCCAGTGAAACGCGTAGGGATCGCATCCACGGAACTGCCAGTGTTAAAGCAAATCCAATCGCTGTCGCGATCCAGCGCAGGTCTTCAGTTGCAAAATACAGTCCCAAGGTGGGCATGAATTGAAATTCCGTTGTTATGTCCAAGCGCGATACAGCGATCGCAACACAGGCCGCCGTTGCAGGTCCGGCACAAGTGGCGAGAAATGTATTTGGATGATCGCGCAATCCCCACGCCGCCAACATGGTGCCCCATGGCAACAACCAAGCCGCCGCGGAATCGAAATTCATTCCCCAAGCAGCAACGACGGCCAGGGCCAGGGAAATAAATCCAGCCGTTCCTCTTGCCGCATCAATTGATGGCGAGTTTGCTTCAAGCAAACCCATGCTCATCCAGCGCTCAGTGCCGCGTGGAAGCGCCGCGCCAAACGCGACCGAAGCCGCCGCGACAAGGCTCCAGGTTGCCAGAACATCTTGCGTTTGAATTTTCGCGATCAGCAAGACTGTGGCAATCGGAATTAAAACCGTCCACACTCCAATTGCCAATCCGCCGCCGCGCCACCAACGAGTTCGACCCGCCATGGGTGATCGCGCCAACGTAACTGACGCCGCCAACATGGTCGTTATCCACAGAGCGCCATAATTAAATTCATTTCTATTTTCTTGCAGTCGAATTTCAGCGGATCTTTCCCAAGCATCAAGTTCAACCACAACTGAGTCGGCAGGAGTGGTTTGCGTGGTTGCGGAGGCAACATCAAGTGCGACCCTGGCGCGCTGTGAGCGAAACAATTCTTTGCGCGCCTCGACACATCCATCCACAAATGTGTTGTAGATATCGGGAAAAACTTTGGCGCAACACAACGGCCCAAAGAACACACCGACGCATATTCCCGCGGCAATCCAAGAATTTTTCCATCCCGCCGCGCGCAGTAGCCACGCCAAAGCCGCCGCAACCGTGCTTATGAGCGCGGCGCCCAAAATAGACCAAGTGATTGTTTCTGGGGTCAACACTCCCGTACAGTAGTTGTTTCACAAGGTTTCATAAAGGGTCGCGGCAATTTTTTTACGCGGTCCTGGTCATGTTTGCAAAGCGTTCCGTACTTGTTTTAATTCCGCACACAACCTGCTTGAAAGATTTCTACATGCATCGCACTTCGCACATTCAAATTCAATTTACGCGTGTTGTAACCGCCGCCGTGTGTATTGCTTGCGGCTTCACGCGCGCGTCTGCGCAAGATCAAGCGCCTGTTCGGCGAACTCCTGGCGAGGCGGCGTTCATGAAAGCCATTGACATGGCGCCAGTGGACGCGATCAGTGTGGCCGTTGTTCCAAGCGCGCAATCTTTGGGCGAGGACATGGGTGAGCTTGCCGCAAAGCTTCAACGCATGCAAGCACTGACGGAAATGAAGCCACTTGATTTGATTAAAAGTAAACTTGGTGTTGGTCCCGGCATGAATGATCGCGGCGCGTTTGTCGCGTGGTTTGTTGGCGCCGCGGATCAAACATCGCAGTGGTGTGCGCTGATTCCAACCACCGACGGCGCGCAATTTCTGCAGGCGAATTTTGAAGCCACTCCAACAGTTGCGCCTGACGCGTTTGTGTGGCGTGGAAAAACGGTACACGCAAAAGTAATCGACGGCTGGGTTGTGGTCAGTCAAAGTCCAGAGCTTGCACGGAAGTATGTGGCCAAGCCCGGCTTGTCCGATCGCTTGAAAAAGCGGCTGGGAGAGCGTGGTTTCGCCGTGTTATGCGATGGCGAGATTGGTGTGTGGGCTGGTCCGCAAGCGTTGGCGGACATGCGCAACGCCGGTCAAATGGTGGCCGCGCAAATGCAGGACGCGGCGCCAATATTAAATGAAAAAGATAATTCCAAAAGTGATTCCACAACAAATGTAAATGCGCAGGCGCCAGCATTGGCGGCAAGTGATCGCGTATCAAAGCTCATGCAGGGCTTGACCGACGGAGTCTTCAGTGTTGATGTTGATCCGCTTGGCGTGTTGATTCGCAGTTACGCGGTGCTTGATCCCGCAAGCGAGTTGGGAAAATCCGCGCGTGGTGGAGCGCAACTTGGCGCGGATCCCGCAAAAGATCCCGCAAAAAATATTGGCAACGAAATTGGCGGGGCCACCATGAATCGTTTACCCCGTGGCCGATTTGTGGTTGCCGTTGCCGCGGACATGCAGGGGCTTGGTGGAACGCAGGCGTTTATAGATCTTGCGGCGCAACTTCCTGGCGGCGAGCAGATTCCGGCGTGGATCGAGCAAAATAAAAACATTGCCAGCGCAATTCAATTTGCAATCTATCCAAGCAAGTTGGGTGTTGTTGGCGGCGGAATTTTAAACGACGCCGCCATGTGGATCGCCACCGCCGACAGCGCCAAAGCAAAATCGGTCATGGAGCAGTGGATACTTTCTCTGTCCGGCGAAATCGATGGACAGAAGCGCGAGGCCACTTGGGAAAAAGACCGCGTGTTGAAAAGTGGAATGACCACGGACGCGTACGCCATCAAGGACATTGCGCTTCCCAAGAACGCACAACCCGCCCGCAAAAGTAATCCCATGGAACGCATTGCCCGCTCATTAATTTACGGGCCAAAAGGTCCAAACGGATTTGTGAAAACATTTCCTGATGGTCTGTATGTGACTTTCAGCCAGCGTCCAGATGTCATGGAAAAAGCGGCAAATTGCGCCACTGGTGCAAACGCGCTTGAAAGCGACGCGGTTCTTGGCGCGCTTCGCGGCTGGATGATGCCCAAGCCCGACGCGCTTGCATTTGTTGGCGTGGGCTCGCTGCTGAATGTTGTTCGACAAGCGGCCAACGCGTTTCCAATAGGCATTATGGAAATTCCAGACGCGCCGCCAGATTTGGAGCCAATCGCATTTGGTCTTTCAGTCAATGGCGGCCACATTGAAACTTCAACAATGGTTCCAACCAATGTCATTGGCGTGGTGGTCACGGCGTACGCGGATCGCAAAGAAGCGGAGCAAGCCGAGCAAGAAGATGAAGCCGATGGCGCAGCAACCAGCGATGCGGTTTCCAAATCTTCAAACAAGCCGACGCCCAACGGCGCGCGACAACAGGCCGATGAAAAAATGCCGGCCACAAAAAATCCGTGACACACATTCACCGAGCATCTTTGCCACATTGGAAAATAGCCAACCATGCGCCGTTGTCATTCGCGGCGCGGCCCTTGCTTGCGGGCATTCTCAATTGCACGCCGGATTCTTTTTCTGATGGCGGTCAATTTGCAACAACCGATCAAGCCATTGCGCATGGCAAGCGCATGATCGAGCAAGGCGCCGACATGCTTGACATTGGCGGAGAAAGCACGCGCCCCGGCGCCGCGCGCGTTTTGGCCGCGGAGCAAATTCAACGAATTCAGCCTGTGATTCGCGCACTTCGTCAGCACAGCGCCATTCCAATAAGCGTGGACACCACGTTGGGTCCAGTCGCCGCCGCCGCGCTGGAGGCTGGCGCCAACATTGTCAACGATGTCAGTGGCGGCGAAGAAGACCCTGGTCTTGCGCGACTGGTCGCCACGCACGGCGCGGGTTTCATTCTCATGCATCGCCTGCGCGCCCCCGATCAAGATCAATACAGCGATCAATATGTTTCCCCGCCGCAGTACAACAATGTCGCGCGCGATGTGCTTGAAAAACTTTTGCAGCTTGCCCAGCGCGCCCAGACATTGGGTGTGGCGCGTGAGCAAATCATGATTGATCCTGGATTCGGATTTGGAAAAACCGTCGCGCAGAATTTTGAATTGCTGCAACACCTCAACCAAATCACCGCCGCCGGATTTCCAGTCATGGTCAGCCTCAGTCGAAAAAGTTTTCTGGGCGCAGCCTGTGGTGGCAATCAACCCAGCGAACGATTGCCCGCCTCGTTGGCCGCCGCCGCCATCGCCACCAACAATGGCGCCGCCATTCTGCGCGTCCACGATGTAGCGGAACATCGACAATTGCTTTGTATTTCCTCGGCGTGTTGCGCTTGCTAGTATTTGCTCATCGTCAACGGAAGGTCCGCCGGCGTTTGAAGAAGTATTTTTTTGGACACATCGTCCACACTTGAGAAGGAACACATGGCAAGCGCAAACACACTCGAATTCACAGACGCTAATTTTGACGCCGAAGTTTTAAAGAGCACCGTTCCCGTTCTCGTGGACTTCTGGGCCGAGTGGTGCCAACCTTGTCGCATGCTTGGTCCAACCATCGATCAACTTGCCGAAGAGACCAAAGGCAAACTGAAAGTTGGCAAGGTTGACATTGATCATCATCGCAACATCGCCATGCAGTACGGCATTCAAAGTATTCCAACGGTTTTTCTTTTCAAGCAAGGC
This sequence comes from Planctomycetaceae bacterium, assembly GCA_947474205.1. The sequence continues at coordinate 7,718 of CANJIC010000025.1, forward strand.
CAGATCGTGAAAAAGTGGAATGGTTTGGTTTCAAAAGCGGCTTTGACCGAAGCGATCAACGCGATTTAATCCGCGACGAACTTGGTTTGAATTGAATTTTTTGCATTGCGCCATTCACGCGTCTGTCGCCAAGACGCGGGCAAAAATGATCGCTTTCGCTACACTGCTCAACCTTGAAGTTGGCCTTGTCATTGCCAATGAATTGCGTTTGGTTGGAACATATTTGGTTTTTGGGCCTGTAGCTCATTTGGTAGAGCGCTTCCATGGCATGGAAGAGGCGGTCGGTTCGATCCCGATCAGGTCCACTACAACACCCCGTCTTCGTTGCGCTCAACGACGGCGGGGTTTTTCTTTCATTCATCACATTCATTCATTGGAGTTGAACAATTTCCCCAATATGATCTTTACAAGATTGATTTAAGTTTACGTTTCAAATTTTCCAAAAAGTCATCATGACACCAAGGCACATAAAAATTTCCATGCGTTCGTTGTCGCTCCTCGCAAGCGCCACGATTGCAGTTGCGGCAATATTTTTATTTTCTGCGTTCACTCAATCACCCGCCACAACCGCGACACGCACGTCCGCTGAAACCGCCATTGACCACGTGATTTTAATTTCCGTGGACGGCCTTCGCCCGGAGGCCATCTTGCGGCCACTTGTCGATCAACATCCCGCCATGAAGCAACTCACGCAAGGCGCGTGGACCGCGCAGGCCCGCTGTGATCCTGATATTTCAGTCACGCTTCCAAATCATATTGACATGATCACTGCACGACTTGTCGCGGGCGAGAACGGTCATGGCTGGGTCGACAATGTCGATCCGCCTTCGCGCACAATGGGCGGCACTTTGCATTTGAAGCCGCGCCACTATATTTCCAGCGTATTTGATGTCGCACACGATGAGGGATTGCAAACCGCATTGGTCGTTGGCAAGTGGAAATTTGTCTTGTTCGAGCAAAGTTACGGCGAGGACGCCGGCGGTCCAGATGATGTCGCCCCCAATTACGGCAAAGATAAAATCGATTGCTTTGTGTGCTCTCCCAATTCAATGGACCAAGTGCAGCAACTTACCGCATTTATTCAAGGCGCCAGCGATCGCCAGAAAAAAACATTTACGTTTCTTCATTTGGCGCTGCCTGATTTTGTCGGACATGCTTCTGGCTGGGACTTGTCCGATGGCTCCGCGTATCGCCAAGCGTTGCTCGACATTGATGCCTCGCTTGGATTCATTTTGTCCAAGATCAACAACTCACCGACTCTCAAAGACCGCGTCGCCATTGTGTTAACCGCCGATCATGGTGGTGGAGTTCCGTTGATCAGTCACCGTGACCCAGAGGCGCCGGTGAATTTCACAATTCCATTCTTGGTATGGACCGGCGTGCATCAAACCCAAGTTGATTTGTACGCCATCAATGCCAACACGCGGCATTGTCCCGCGGCCAACGAGCGCTTCACCGCCAATCAACTTCCGCCCATTCGCAACTCCGATGCCAGCAACACATGCCTCATGTTGCTTGGATTGCCCGCCATTCCTGGCAGCACCGTCAACGCTAGGCAAGATTTGCAAATGACTTCTGCGCCGCAAAAATAATCGCGCGCGCCACAAATGCAAGAACACATTATTTTTCGCAAGCGTGTTTCGATTTAAAATGCAAATCGTGTAGGCTCACTTCATGGTTGATTTCTGGCTCATTTCCCCGCCTGGCAATAAGGATGTCAAGTTTCAACTTGCTCCGCCTGGACCAATTTCAATTGGCCGCGAAACCAGTTGCGGCATTGTCTTGGCAGATCGCGCGGTGAGTCGTCAGCATGCCACTTTCTCGTGGACTGCGCCAACGACTCAAGAGCCTGGAAGTTGGCGCATTGAGGATTTGGATAGTTCGGGTGGCACATTTGTCAATGGAATGCGCTTGTCGTCTGGTAAAACTCTTCCATTGCAGGACGGCGATCAAATTCAAATCGCGCTGTGGAACTTTGATGTGATTGATCAGCAATCATCCAACAACAACGCGCGCACGATTGTGATGTCGGGTGCCGAAGAACAACAGCAAGACGGAACCAAAATTGAGCGCGTCACTATTTCCGCGCCCGCGACATTCGCGCAAAATCAACTTGTGTTGCTTCTTGAGTCGAGCGATGCCATTCATGTAGCCAAGGACGAATCGTCGGTCTATAAAGCATTGGTGAATGCCGTTTCCAAATCCACTCGCTTTGAGAATGTCGCGTTTGTACGCAGCAAGGGTCAGGGCGAGGCGGTGGATGTGCTTGCGCAAGTTGGAAACATTCAAGATCCAAGCGGCAAAACCCGCATGAGCCGCACCATGTTGCGCCAAGCCCGCGAAGGTCCAGTTGTTGCTAAAGCTAACGCCACCGGCGGTGGCATTGCCATGAGTTTGCAGGGCATGGATGTTCGACGCGCTATTTGTATTCCAGTTGAATTCGCCGGCACGCTGTTTGGCTTTCTGTATTTGGATGATTCGCAGCAACGCGATGACGCCATGCTTGCCGAAATCGCAAGCGTGGCTGGCGTCGTGGCGCGCACGGCCGCGCAAAGTCTGGGCAATCAGCAACACGTGCGCATGGAGCAGCGTCTTGAAAGGGAGCAGCAGCGTCTTGAAAGGGAGCAGCAACGTATGTTTGAGGGCCTGATAAACTCACTCATTCTCACTATTGACGCCAAGGATCCTTACACGCGTGGGCATTCCGAACGTGTCTCAACATATGCAAAAATGTTGGCGGAGGCCGCCAACCTAGGTCCTGAAATTATTGAACAAGCGTCCCGGTGCGGCAAGGTGCATGACATTGGAAAGATCAACGTTCCGGGGGATATTCTGCGAAAACCCGCCCGCCTGACCGATGAAGAGTTCGCGCAAATCACGGTGCATCCAGAAGTAAGTTATAAAATTCTGTACCCGATTCCACAAATGCGCGACGTGCTGCCTGGCGTTCTTGAGCATCATGAAAAGTGGGACGGTTCTGGCTATCCCAATAAATTGGTTGGTGAAAAAATTTCAGTCCTTGGAAGAATTATTTGCATTGCGGATTGCTTTGACGCAATGACCACCACTCGCTCCTATCGACCGGCTCGTGAAGTTGGCGAAGTCTTGGTTGAAATTGAAAAGTGTCTTGGCAAACACTTTGATCCAAAGTTGGGAAAAATTTTCGTGTCCATTCCGCGCGCGAAATTGGAAGAGCATGTCCCCAAAAATGCGCCGTCAACGGCGTAAATAAACGTTCCATAGGTTGGTGCGCGCCCGATCCTGCGGGAACAACCACATTTCATCCCCGCGTGAAATAGCAGGCTACAGTTCATGCCTCATGCCACACCACGCACCAAAGTCATTGTTCGCCAGCACGCTGACACACGCAACCTTGCGCCGCCACTCTGTTGTGGCGCGTGTGATTTGTTTTGTGCTTTACCTATGTATGGCAACGGCGCATGCTCAAGCTAGTGCCGCGCAACAACCGCCCGCATCCGTGGCGCCAACTTCCGCCGCGCCCGCAACCGTTGTCCAACATTCTGAACACCAGCAAGATTCCGATCGCGTTCCTGAAATTAAACTGGTTCGTATATTTCCCAATGTTGAATTGCGTCGGCCAGTGCAAGTTGTTCAAGCGCCCGGCGAACCAAACAATGTCTATGTGGTGGAACAAGCGGGTCGCATTCTTCGCCTGGACCAAAATAATGATCAAGTGAAATCAGGCGCGGTGTTTCTTGACATGCGCAAAAGTGTCAACAGCAAGAACAACGAAGAAGGCTTGCTGTCCATTTGCTTTGATCCCAAATACGCCGACAACGGATTTGTCTACTTGTATTACAGCGCCGAGAAACCGCGCCGCTCTATCTTGAGCCAGTTTCACGTGAGCGATGACCGCAAGACCATCAACACCGACAGCGAGAAAAAAATTCTGGAAGTTGAACAGCCTTATTCAAATCACAACGGCGGCACCGTTCTTTTTGGTCCTGACGGAATGTTGTATCTCAGCCTGGGCGATGGCGGCGCCGCCAACGATCCGCATGGTCATGGACAAAATCTGGCCACGCTTCTTGCCTCCATCATCCGCATTGATGTCAGCCAGGTCACCAAGAATTCTCCCTACACCATTCCATCGGACAATCCATTTGTCTCAACCAAGGGCGCGCGCAAGGAAATTTGGGCATACGGACTTCGCAATGTGTGGCGCATGAGTTTCGATCGCGAAACAAAATTGCTGTGGGCCGGCGATGTCGGCCAAGATCAATTTGAGGAAGTGGATGTCATTGTCAAAGGCGGCAATTACGGTTGGAACATGCGCGAAGGCTTGCACGCATTTTCCTCCGGGCAGAAAGGCGAATTTGGCGACGCGTATATCAATCCTGTGTTTGAGTATTCACACAACGATGGCGTCAGCGTGACCGGCGGCTATGTCTATCGTGGCGACAAATATCCTGAATTGAAAGGCATTTATTTTTTCGCCGACTACGGCTACGGAATTATCTGGGGCGCGCGCTGTCAAGGCTTGAAACTTGGCGAGCCTAGAAAATTAATTCATCGAAGCGCAAATCTGTGGAGCAGCTTTGGCGAAATGCTCAACGGCGAACTTGTTCTGTGCTCATTTGACGGCGGCGAACGCGGCCCCGGCTCGCTGTGGAAAATTCAAGGCGTGAATTAACCGCCAATGTAGCCCGGCGAATTCCACCAAGGCTCGCTCATCTCTGGATAGTTGCCTTGATCGACATTCGGGTCTTCATTGTCGCCATCATCCAAGTCGTAGTACGTCACGGGTTGTCCACCTCTATCCATTTGTTGCGTTTGATATTGAGTTGGCGACTTGTCGCCTTGCCATAGCGACGGCTGGCTTTGGCATGCGCCTATCAGCAAAGTCGCACAGGTCAAAATCAATGGGCATACGCGTGATGAAATGCTGGACATGCGCATTACTCTAACACCTGCGCGATCGGACAGGTGCCCGTTGGCGCGGCTGTTCGCGCCACGCCCGGCGCCCAACTTGTGGCCTGCACATTGTCACCATCACGCACAAGCATCATGTACCACCCATCGCTGAAATAAATCGCAATGCCATCTTGCTGCTTCTGCCAGCAACCGGTGTTTATGGCGTCAATGCTTTTCATAGCGGCACCATTGCTTTGCAAACAAATATAAAATGACTGATTGTTGTACGCGGGGTCGGCGCTTCGCGTTTTCCACACGCCAGCCCATTGCGCGGAGTAGTTTAAAACTTTCACAGCTTGACCAAATGAAGTTGGCGGCCCTTGTCGATTGGCCCGCGGCGCGTAGGAATATTTCTCAAACCCAATGTGACCCAACTGAATCACATCCAGCCAACCGTCGGTCCAATTCATCACCAACACGCCTTCATCAATTTTCCAAGTTCCATGTTCACCCTTGGCGCTGTCCGCGCCCTTGCACCAATTGCTAATGGCCACGCCATCATTGAGCAAATTCACATTAAACAAGCCATTTTCACTGTCGGTCAGGGCCCACGTGCCTTCGGCCACATCGCGCGTAATTTCCGTGGCAATGGTTCCACTTGCGGGACGCGGCGAAGCGCAGGCGCCACAGAAAATTCCAATCACAGATAAAGAAATCAAGGCAAAGTATTTCATAAGGCTCATGGTAGCTCCATTGTGTATGTGTTCAACAAACAAGTTCGCGTTGAACATTTCAAGGCGTTCTTCTATCGGCGGATATATCGCTTTGTCATGTGGGCAAATCCGCCGCAACATCGTGCCGCATGTCTTGCCGTCGCACCCAGCCACCGGGCGGCGTCACTGGCCGCGCCGCCAACACATCAAGCGCGTGTGAAAGTCGAACCGGTGAATAATTCCAACTGTCAACGCCCACATCCATGCCGCGTCCCACTTCTTGCAAGGCGCCGTGCGTGTGTCCATACAAATGCATGGAGCCACTCAATTGCCCCCGCCAAGCCCGCAGCGGATAGTGGCAAAGCACAACGCGTTCGCCACCGTTCTCTCGTCGAAATGTTGCTTGGTTTTTCACTGATTCAAACAGCGCCTCAAACTTGGCAACCTTCGGATCATGGTTGCCCCGAATAAGCCGAATGTTCTTACAAAGAATTTTATTTCGAATATCCACCGCGTGTGCAACTTGCGTATCGCGCCCTTCCTCAAATGGTCCGCAAAAGTCGCCAATATGAATCAGCATATCTCGCTTCTTCACCACGCGGTTGATCGCATCTAGCAATGCGCCATCCATGCTGGCGACATCCGTGAAGGGTCGTTCAAACAGGGAGATTGCTTTGGCTTCACCAAAGTGCGTGTCGCCCGAAATCCACTGGGTGCTTGCCATGAAACAAGGCTAGCGCAACGCCACGCGTGAGCAAACCAATCCACACGAACGCTTCGCGCCGCATTTCAGTTTCAATGCGGCACATACTCATGTCGCTTCGGCATGCAAAATCAATATGGTGGCTAATTCGCTATAACTACCTTTCATGTCCACGAAGAACGCAAGCACCAAGCACTTTCTTCAAATAGAGGGTTTGACTCGCGAGCATCTTCAAGGCCTTCTTGTGGCCGCAAAGAACAATCTTGCCGTGGCGGATCAGCGGGTTGCGCGCAAAGATGCGCTTGCGGGCCGCGTCATTGCCAATCTTTTTTTTGAAGACTCAACGCGCACTCGGTGCAGCTTTGAAAC